>OMIH01000036.1 GCA_900299045.1 Methylococcaceae bacterium | reverse complement strand
CTCAACTTATTGGGCAGCGTGGTCGCAACCAGCTTGTCCAAATTCACTAAAATTTGGTGGAGCAGCAAACGGTACGATCATTATTTCAAAATAATCGTCCTAAACTTACGGGTTTAGTTTTATAGCGTAAAAAAAAATGCAGCATCAAGTCAAAATCGATGCTGCATTTAAAGAGAAGGATATAAGACTCTTAGCCAGAGAAGCTCCAAAGAGTGAACGCATTATATTCTTAAAAAATATACTTGAAAATGTGACAAATTGTCGCGTGACAATTTGTCACACAAGCGTTTCAGCCATTTTTTGACTTACTGCATTACTCAATTTTGCAAATTCGACCAGCGTAATATTTTCCGCTCGTAAATTAGCATCAATCCCTAAATCGGCAATTTCATTTTCAGATAACGACTTTTTCAGCGAATTACGCAACGTTTTACGGCGCTGCGAAAAAGATTCTGTCACAATACGATTGAGTGTTTTAATGTCGTTAACCTGCACAGGTGGTGTCAAGTGGGGAACTAATCGAACAATCGACGACATCACAGCGGGAACAGGACTAAAACTTTCTGGCGGCACGTCAAATAACCACTCTGTTGCGCAATAATATTGCATCATCACACTTAGACGCCCATACGATTTACTGCTAGGCTCTGCGCAAATACGATTCACCACTTCTTTTTGCAGCATAAACAACATATCCGCAATGCACGTTGTATTTTCAAGTAAATGAAACATCAGCGGTGTTGAAATGTTATAGGGTAAATTACCAATCACGTGTAATTTTTGACCTTCTGGCGCAAGCGCTGAAAAGTCAAACCGCAACGCATCTGCACTGTGAATGGTTAAATTCGCTTGATTGGCAAATTTATGATTAAGCCAAACGACTAAATCACGATCTAATTCAACAACATCTAAATGATGCACTTTAGTGAGAAGTGGCGACGTTAACGCGCCCTGCCCTGCGCCAATTTCAACCCAATGCTCACCACTTTTAATCATGGCGCTGGCAATGATATTGTTAATAATGTTGTGGTCATGAAGAAAATTTTGCCCAAAACGTTTTCGTGCTTGATGCGTCATTGAAAAGAACTCATAGTCATTGCCGTTTTCACAGCGTATTGCAAACTCCCAATGTCACTGCGTCCCGTCCCAGCAATATCTAGCGCTGTGCCGTGATCCACTGACGTGCGAATAATAGGGAGTCCTAGCGTAATATTTACCGCATTGCCAAAACCTTTATATTTCAGCACAGGTAAGCCTTGATCGTGATACATGGCAAGCACAGCATCGGCATCGTTAAGATACTTTGGTGTAAACAAACTATCCGCTGGCAACGCACCTTTTAAATTCATCCCTTCCGCGCGTAACTTTTCAAGAACCGGATCAATGACGTCGATTTCTTCGCGCCCTAAATACCCATCCTCTCCCGCATGTGGGTTAAGTCCACAGACTAAGATAGTTGGGTGTGCAATGCCAAAACGGGTAATTAAATCGTGATGAAGAATACGAATAACGGTTTCAAGCGTATCGGAAGTGATTGCTTCACTGACTTTCGAGAGTGGCAAATGCGTGGTAACCAGTGCAACGCGCAGTCCTTCTGTTGCGAGCATCATGACGGGGTGTCCTTGAGTCATCTGCGCAATATATTCCGTATGCCCCGTAAAAGGAATGCCTGCTTCATTGATAATACCTTTGTGAACAGGCGCAGTGACCATGGCTGAAAATTCACCGCTCATACAGCCTTGCGTTGCACGCTCAAGCAAATCAAGAACATAACGGCTATTCACTTTATTCAAAATGCCTGCTTGTGCTGAATGCGCTAACGAAATAGGCAAGACACACAACTCGCCCACAGTATTCGATACAGCAGGCATAGTTTGGTCATATAAACGAATGGTAAGCGGTAAATCAAGTTGTTTCGCCCGTTGCTCGAGCAATTCAACATCCGCGAGCACCACCATTTCACATTCAAGCGTGGGATGCTGTGCAAGCTGAATACATAAATCAATGCCAATGCCAGCAGGTTCACCAGAAGTTAATGCAATACGCCTCATTAAGCTGCTTTTCCGTAATGAGATTCAATATAACGCTCAACAATCGCTTGGAATTCTTCTGCAATATGATCGCCTTTCAAGGTCACGGTTTTTTCGCCATCTTCATAAACAGGCGCAACGGGAGATTCACCCGTACCAGGTAAACTAATGCCGATATTGGCATTCTTGCTTTCTCCCGGTCCATTTACCACGCACCCCATCACAGCAACCTCCATACTCTCTACGCCAGCATATTTTGTACGCCAAATAGGCATTTGATCACGCAAATAGGTTTGGATATTAAGCGCTAACTTTTGGAAATAATCGCTCGTGGTACGACCACATCCCGGACACGAAATCACCATCGGTGTAAAGGCACGAAATCCCATGGTTTGCAAAATTTCTTGACCAACAATGACTTCTTGCGTGCGTGATGCACCAGGCTCTGGCGTGAGTGAAATACGAATCGTATCCCCAATACCTTGCTGCATTAACACCGACAGCGCTGCTGCTGACGATACAATCCCTTTCGATCCCATGCCCGCTTCCGTTAATCCCAAATGCAAAGCGTAATCACAACGCGACGCTAAATCTTCATAAATAGAAATCAATTCTTGTACATTACTGATTTTACAAGAAAGAATGATTTTATCTTTGCCTAAACCAATTTCCTCCGCCTTAGCCGCACTTTCCAAGGCAGATAAGACAATGGCTTTTCGCGCCACTGCCGCTAACGGTTCGGGTTGAGTGAGTTGGCGATTTTCATCGAGCAAACGTGTTAAGACGGCTTGATCTAAGCTACCGCCGTTCACCCCAATACGCACAGGCTTGTTGTATTGACAAGCGAACTCAATCATTTGTTGAAATTGAGGATCACGCGCTTTGCCGCGTCCAACATTACCAGGATTAATACGGTATTTATCTAAAGCCGCAGCACAATCAGGGTATTTTTCGAGTAATTTATGCCCATTAAAGTGGAAATCGCCCACAATAGGCACAGAACAATGTTGTGCAATCAACTGCGCTTTAATGCTCGAAACCGCTTGCGCGGCTTCTTCTGAATTGACCGTAATACGCACTAATTCAGAGCCTGCCGTTGCAAGCTCAATAATTTGCTTGACGGTGGCATTGACATTTGCCGTATCCGTATTGGTCATGGATTGCACAACGATAGGAGCACCACCCCCTACTTTAACGTTGCCAACTAAAACTTGTTGTGTAATTTTTCTAAGACGTGTGGACATAATAATCAAATCTCGCGGGCTAATTTTTCAGCGTAACCAATATAGGTGCGTGGTGTTAATGCCGATAATTCCACTTTGGCTTGCGCTGGAATATCTAACGTTTCAATAAATTCTTGCAGTTGTTTGTGTGTAATACGATGACCGCGCGTTAACGCTTTTAATTTTTCGTAAGGTTTTTCAACGCCATAGCGACGCATAACAGTTTGAATGGGTTCAGCTAATACTTCCCAGTTTGCATTCAAATCAGCTTCAAGGGCATCTACATTAAGCTCTAATTTAGACACGCCTTTTAAAGTCGCTTGAATGGCAATAACCGTATGTGCAACGCCTACGCCAATATTGCGTAACACCGTAGAATCGGTTAAATCACGCTGCCAACGCGATACGGGTAATTTTTCGGCTAAAAAGCCAAATAGCGCATTTGCTAAGCCTAAATTACCTTCCGAATTTTCAAAATCAATGGGATTGACTTTGTGGGGCATAGTTGATGAGCCTACTTCACCGGCAATAGTACGTTGTTTGAAATACCCTAGTGAAATATAACCCCAAATATCACGATCAAAATCGAGCAAAATTGTATTAAAACGCGACAGCGCATGGAAAAATTCAGCAATGTAGTCGTGTGGCTCAATCTGAATAGTATATGGATTAAACGTTAAGCCTAACGAGGTCACAAAACGTGCGGCAAAATCCGCCCAATTCACTTCTGGGTAAGCCACGGCATGGGCATTGTAATTCCCCACTGCGCCGTTAATTTTTCCAAGCAGTTCAATACGTTCAAGCTGATTTTTTTGACGCGTCAATCTCGCCACCGTATTCGCAATTTCTTTACCGACTGTTGTGGGCGTAGCGGATTGTCCGTGTGTGCGCGATAGCATAGGTTGCGCGGCAGTATCTTGCGCTAATTGATGCAGCGCATCGATACAAGATTGAATTTGTGACAAAATCACTTCACGCCCGGCTTTGAGCATCAACGCATAGGATAAATTATTAATATCCTCTGACGTACACGCAAAATGAATAAATTCGCTCACTTTTTCAAGTTCTGCATGACCGGCAATTTTCTCTTTTAGAAAATACTCCACCGCTTTCACGTCGTGATTTGTCGTTTTTTCAATGGTTTTGATACGTTGCGCATCGTCTTGCGAAAAATCACGCACAATCGCATTCAATAGCGCATTAGCATCCTCACTAAAGGGCGACACTTCATGAATGTCAATTTGATTTGCAAGCGCCTGTAGCCAATGCACTTCGACTTGAACACGAAAGCGAATTAAACCGTATTCGCTAAAAATGGGGCGCAATGCGTCTACTTTGTCGGCATAACGACCGTCAATGGGAGAAATTGCAGTTAAAGCAAAATGTGTCATAAGAGAAAAAATCCAAAGATAAAAAAATAATCACTAAATCTAACCGACAAACGGCTAATTTTTTGCCTAGTTTACCCGATTATGGCATACCTGACCTAATTGCGAATGCGACATCGAGGGCTTGCTTATTTTCTTTGACATCATGAACACGGAAAAGTTGCACCCCTGCCATCACACCTAACGCTGTTGTTGCAGCGGTTGCTGTCACCAATTCAGCCGGTTCACTCACCTCACAAAGGGCGCCCATAAACCGTTTTCGACTCGTACCCAGTAGCACAGGAAACCCAAGCGCAACAAAATCGGCTAAATGCGCGAGTAATGCCAAATTGTCTTGGCGACGTTTACCAAACCCAATACCGACATCAAGAATAATATTTTCTTGTTTAATACCTTGCTTCATGGCTGAGTGAACACTTGTTTTTAACGCATTGATGACCTCGTCTACCACATTATCGTAATAAGGATTATCTTGCATAGTTTGCGGCGTTCCTTGCGCGTGCATGAGGACAATGGGGACATTTTTACTAGCAGCTAACGCGAACATATAGGCATCTGCTTGTCCAGCAGACACGTCGTTAATCATATTCGCTCCCGCTTCCAATGCAGCACTTGCAACCTCACTTAACGTCGTGTCTATGCTAATGGTTATGTCGCTATGTTCTCGAATCATTTTAATAATGGGCACGACTCGCTCTATTTGCTCAACAGCATCGACGGGTTGCGAGTTAGGGCGCGTTGATTCACCGCCAATATCAATAATACTCGCCCCTTGCGCAATCATGAGATTGACTTGGTTTAGCGCCATGTCGGGTTGATTGAACTGTCCGCCATCAGAAAAACTATCTGGGGTAACATTTAAAATCCCCATAATTAATGGGGTATCAAGTGAATTAAAATTCATAGGGAGTAATAGGACGATAAAAAGGTAAATTTAGCGGCTCACGTTATCGCTAAAAGTTAAAAAAAACAATTTATTCAGACAAAAATTTATCTACTATGACAAGATTTTTTAAAGAAAAGCAACTTTACAGTAAAAAAACAGATACAATACACGCGCGTCAGAAAACAGCTGTTGAGTTAAGAGATTCCTAGTTGTAGGTTGTCTGGTTATCAATGTTGTAGTTCTGTGTAACCTTTTTTTATTTACTAGGAGTTTCAAAATGGCAACAGGTACCGTTAAATGGTTTAACAATACAAAGGGCTTTGGTTTTATTGCCCCTGCTGATGGTGGTGAAGATGTTTTTGTTCATCACTCAGTAATTCAAGGTGATGGCTTTAAAACTTTAAACGAAGGCGAATCAGTATCATTTGATGTTGAAAAAGGCCCTAAAGGCTTAACAGCAGTAAATGTACGCTCTGCGAAGTAAGATTTTAAAAAAAAATGGATTAACACGGTCACAAGTGGACATCCATTTTAAAAGAGCGCGGTTGAGCATTCATCCGCGCTTTTTTTGTGGGACTTTTTTCGAAAGGACTGCATAGCAAAGCAGGTTGCGGTAAAATATAAACGGCTAAAAATGGCTAGTATTTTGACTTAATTCAATCAAAGGAAGCATTATGCACAACATAACTCTCATTAAAGGCGATGGTATTGGTCCATCAATCATGGATGAAGCGGTCAAAATTATTGATGCTTCTGGCGCGAAAATTAATTGGGAAAAAACGCATGCGGGTCTGGGGGCGTTTGAGGTGTTTGGCACACCCATTCCAGATGAAACCATGGAATCCATTGATCGCACACGTTTAGCATTTAAAGGTCCTCTTACCACGCCAATTGGCGCAGGATTTAGAAGTATCAACGTGGCGCTTCGTCAAAAATATGATTTATACGCTAATGTGCGTCCAGCAAAAAGTTGGCATGGTGTCCAAACGCGCTATGACAATGTCGATATCGTGATTGTGCGTGAAAATACAGAAGGTCTTTACGCTGGATTAGAGCATTATTTAAGTCCTAAAAAAGATATTGCAGAAAGTCTTGCCGTAGTAACTCGCGCGGCGTCAGAGCGAATTATTGATTATGCGTTTAAATACGCACGAGATAATCATCGCAAAAAAGTCACTGTTTGCCATAAAGCAAACATATTAAAATACACACAAGGTCTATTCTTAGACGTCGCCAGAGAAACCGCTGTTCGTTATCCAGATATTGCGTTTGACGAAAAAATTATTGATGCAACCTGTATGCACATGGTGATGGATCCAAGCCAATTTGACGTCGTTGTTTGTACAAATATGTTTGGTGATATTTTATCTGATTTAACAGCCGGTTTAGTCGGTGGTCTTGGCTTAATTGCTGGCGCAAACATCGGTAAAGACGCAGCATTATTTGAAGCTGTTCATGGTAGTGCACCTGATATCGCAGGTCAAAACTTAGCGAATCCTACTGCTGTGATTATGTCTGGCGTTATGATGTTACACCATATTGGCGAACATGAAGCAGCAACACGCATTTAACATGCCGTTGAAAAAGTGATTAATGAAGGTATTCATGTCACGCCCGATTTAAACCCTAATACAAAAGCGGGGACTATCGAAATGGGCAACGCCATTGTAGCTGCAATGGTTTAGTCGTTGGCTATTTATGTTTAGTGTTTACTTATACATTTAATTTTTAGATACACAAAGGAAGTTTATGCACGAACTCGTTGAACGTGAGCTCTATGAAGCTTTGGAATATGCACGCAGCATTGATCAAGAAAAAGGAAAACACATTTTGATTCAATTTGAAATTGATCAACCGTTGTTTTCGCAAACATTGTTTAATGTTTTTCCCTCTATTATTGATAATCAAAGTAGTGAGCCACAATACCAAAATTTGGCACAGTTCCTGGCTGATTTAGCGTTTGACGTGCTTTGTGTTTATCAAAAAGTATTTGGAAAAATGCCCACATTTGACAATGATCCAACGTGGATGGAGCGTCAAGCCATGCTACTAGATAAAGAGCTTGCTCCACTGCTTGAATCCAATCATGTAAGCGAAAAAGCCGCTAAAAAAATGCGTGAAGATTTCTTCAAACCCAAAGAAGGGGAATTTATCCAAACGGGTTTAGTGCAATTTATGAATATGTCAATTGATGATTTTGTGAAAGAATCCGGTGATACCTATCATGAATCAATCATCGATTTAGCAAAAACGATGTTGTTTGTGATAGTTCGCTTGTTTAACAATCTCTACACCCCAGAAACGCAGCACTAAGCTAGTAAAAGGGCGTGAAACGCATTCACGCCCTGTTTTAAAATCATCATCGCAACGCTTGCTCGAGCACTATCCCATAATGAAAAAAATTGAATTACTCTCACCTGCTGGCACGATTAAAAATATGCGTTATGCGTTTGCCTTTGGCGCAGATGCCGTTTATGCCGGTCAACCTCGTTATAGTTTGCGCGTGCGCAATAACGATTTTTTGCATGATAACCTAGCCATCGGTATCAATGAAGCGCATCAACTGGGCAAAAAATTTTTTATTGCCGCCAATGTGATTCCACATAATGCGAAAGTCAAAACGTTTTTGAAAGATATCGAGCCGGTGGTTGCCATGAAACCCGATGCCTTAATTATGGCTGACCCTGGTCTTATTATGATGATGCGCGAAAACCATCCGCACATGCCTATTCATTTATCCGTGCAAGCCAATACCGTCAATTATGCCTCCGTGAAGTTTTGGAAAAAAATGGGCGTTGAGCGGGTTATTTTATCACGTGAATTGTCGCTTGATGAGATTGCAGAAATTCGCCAAGAATGCCCCGATATGGAAATTGAAGTATTTGTGCATGGGGCGCTCTGTATTGCGTATTCTGGGCGCTGCTTGCTGTCGGGTTACTTTAACCACCGCGACCCAAATCAAGGCACCTGCACGAATTCGTGCCGTTGGAAATACGATACCAAACCCGCACAGGAAAATGCCGAAGGTGACTGGTTGCCAACAGAAGAAGGTCCTATTTTGTCGATAAGCGACATTAGCAATGCGAGTTGCGGTGGGGCAGAGCGTCATCCGCTAGCGGACAATATTTATTTTCTCGAAGAAGAAGGTCGCAAAGGCGAATTATTGCCTGTCATGGAAGATGAAAATGGCACTTATATTATGAATTCAAAAGATTTACGCGCCATTGAACATGTTCAGCGTTTAGTGGAAATTGGCGTCGATAGTTTAAAGATTGAAGGTCGCACAAAATCGCATTATTACGTTGCCCGCACCGCGCAAACTTATCGACAAGCCATTGATGACGCGCTTGCAGGTCGTGAGTTTAATCCGCAAGCACTGGGCGTTTTAGAAAATTTAGCCAATCGCGGCTACACAGATGGTTTTGATCAACGCCATCACACCCATGAACAACAAAATTATTTAACGGGGTATTCCAAAAGTCATCAACAACAATTTTGTGGGGAAATTCGCCATTACGATAAAGAAACGGGTTTAGCGACCATTGACGCAAAAAATAAATTTTCCGTTGGCGATAAAATTGAGTTGATTTTACCTGAAGGCAATCAAGACATCATCATTGAACGTATGGAAGGCATGTATGGTCAAGCGATGCAAGAAGCATCGGGTGGCGGGTATGAAGTCAAAATTCCCTTGCCAAGCATTCAAGGTGATTACGCTCACGGTCTTATTTCCCGCTATATTTAAATCAATAGGTTTTTTTCATGAATCACGCGACGGACTCACCCTACACTACCGTTTCGCTAAAAATGCTTGTGGATCTTGCGCGGTCTGCTGTTGGCTTAACATTTCATCATAGTGTGATTCGTGCAAAACAATCGGGCGGTTATATTTCTCGCTTTAAGGGGCGTGGCATGGAATTTGACCAAGCACGTCTTTATCAAGCAGGCGATGATATTCGCAGCATTGATTGGCGCGTCACAGCAAGAACGGGAAAGACGCATACTAAAATTTTTCGTGAAGAACGTGAACGCCCTGTTTTTATTTCTGTTGATCAACGTCATGCCATGCACTTTGCATCACGAGGCATTTTTAAATCTGTGATGGCAGCAAAAATCGCCGCTCTGCTCGCATGGGTGGCGCACCATCATGGCGACCGTTGCGGTGGACAACTCTTTTTTGATACGCATTGCAAAGAGCTAAAACCACAAAATGGCAAACAAGCCGTGTTACACTTTTTAAATTTACTCGCCCACCCCGCCCAATTAGCTACCGCCCCATCAAGCAATGAATATGCAGATTTGGAATCGGTACTGCATCGCCTACTTTCGCATGCGCGACCAAGTAGCTTATTATATTTAATCAGTGATTTTCGCGGTTTAACACCCCATGCGCAACTGCAATTAGCGAAATTAGCCGCGCATTGTGAGGTGGTATTAATTTTTATTTACGACCCACTTGAAGAAAGTTTGCCCAATTCGGGGTGCTATCAATTTACACAAAATAACCACTATGTCACCATTAACGCTAACCATGCAGAGCAACAGAAAGCCTACAAAGATCATTTTTTAGAAAAAAAACAATTGCTACAAACACTAGCAAAGCAACGTAGTATGGTTTTCATTCCGGTGAGCACACAAGCCGATCCCTTGACTTGCTTAAAAATGTAAGAGTACACCTTTATGCCGCCCATTGAAGAGTTACCTATTCGAGATATTCATTTGCCAGAAACAATAGGTTGGTTTCCTCCTGCCATCGGGTGGTGGATACTTGCCTGTTTAATTCCGGTTTGTGTGTATTTGTTGATGTTTATCATCAAGCGACTTAGACAAAAAACAGCGGTAAAATTAGCAAGCAAGCTCATTAAACAACTTGAACAAGATGACAAGTTAAGTGATACTCAAAAAGTGCGTGAACTCTCCAGCTTACTGCGACGCGTGGCGGTGAGTACCGCTCAGGAAAACGACGATGTCGCTGGATTAACGGGACGGGCATGGCTTGACTATTTAGATCAGCCTCTTAAAGAAGCAGGATTTAAACATGGTGTGGGACGCTGTTTAATTGAAGCACCGTATCAGCAAACACTGTCGCCAGATATTAACTTACATGCGCTCTTTCAACTCGCTCAATCGTGGCTAAATGCGCAACCTTCAACTTTAAAACGACATAAAAAATTGCATGATTGATTTAGTTTGGCCGTGGCTACTCGTGCTTGTACCTTTGCCATTTTTGGTTTATCAGTTTGCGCCACGAAAAAAACAGCATCCCCAAACCGCGATGCGTGTCCCTTTTTTGGTGGATATGTCACCTTATCAAAGCGCAACTATTGCTGTTAACTCAAAAATAGAGCGGTGGTTAGCGGCATTGGCTTGGCTTTTTTTGATTGTTGCGCTAACACGCCCACAATGGCTAGGCGAACCGTTAGAGCAATCTATCAGCGGTCGTGATTTGATGCTAGCAGTGGACTTGTCGGCGAGCATGCAAGAGCAAGATTTTATCTTAAATAAGGAAGCCGTAGATCGCTTAACGGCCATTAAATCAATAGCAACGCGCTTTATTGAAAGACGCGTTGGTGATCGAATTGGATTAATTTTGTTTGGTAGTCAAGCTTATCTACAAACGCCACTCACTTTTGATAGAAAAACAGTCACTACGCTACTCAACGAATCAGCGATTGGTCTTGCCGGAGATAATACCGCCATTGGCGATGCAATTGGTCTTGCTGTAAAACGTTTGCGTAATGAATCGTCGAATAGTCGCGTTTTAATTTTGCTCACAGATGGGGCAAATACAGCAGGTGAAGTGTCACCATTAAAGGCGGCTGAACTGGCAGCGGCGAATCATTCGAAAATTTACACCATCGGTATTGGCGCAGATGAAATGCTGGTTGGTGGTTTTTTTGGATACCGTAAAGTCAATCCCTCAGCGGATTTAGACGAAAAAATGCTACTCAACATTGCTGAAAGCACTGGTGGTTATTATTATCGTGCAAAAAATATAGACGAGCTGAATAATATTTATATGCGCCTTGATGAACTCGAACCGGTTGAAAAAGAAAAACAATATTTTCGCCCTCGCAAAGAGCTTTATTCTTTTCCTTTAGGAGCGGCATTAGTGTTCACGGGGTTATTATGCTGGAGAAAGTTGCCATGATGTCTTTTTTTGCTGACTTTCATTTTTTAAATCCCACTGCTTTTTTTGCTTTGCTGCCACTACTGTATTTAAGCGTTAAAGCATATCGACAAAATACCACACACGCGACCTATTGGGAAAAAATCTGTGATCGTGAACTTCTGCCATTTTTACTCGAAAATACCGCAAAAAAACACACGCGATGGACTTTTTGGTTATTAAATTTTTTCGCATTAATTGCCATTCTCGCCCTTGCGGCACCAACATGGCAACGCTTACCTACGCCTGCCTTTCGCAATAATGCGGCGTTAGTGATTGCGTTAAATTTAACACAAACCATGAACGCCGAAGACGTGAAACCCAGTCGTTTAGTGCTTGCGAGATATAAAATTTCAGATTTACTTTCTCAGCGCAAAGATGGGCAAACCGCTTTACTCGTGTACTCTGGCACCGCATTTACGGTTACCCCTCTCACCAATGATATTGAAACCATTCGTAGTCAACTTGAAGCGCTAACCAGTGATATTATGCCAGTCGACGGCAATAATACGGCTGCCGCCCTTGATAAAAGTGTGGATTTACTCAAGCAAGCAGGTCTACCCAAAGGACATATTTTACTTGTCACCGACAGCGTAGAATCTGCTAAAGCACGTCCTATTGCGGAAAAATTAAACAGTTATCAATTATCTATTTTAGGGGTAGGCACAACAGAGGGTGCGCCTATTGCAGTGCCCGAAGGCGGATTTGCAAAAGATGAACACGGCGAAATTAAAGTGCCCAAATTAGATATCACCGCGCTTACCGAATTAGCTAAGATAGGCAAAGGACGCTATCAATCCATGACAGCGGATGATAGTGATATTGCGCAATTACTACATACATTTGATACACAAATTGATAATTCAGCGTTGTCTGATAAAACGAATTTATGGCTTGAACAGTGGGATGACAAGGGATTTTGGTTGCTGTTTTTGATTGTTCCTTGGGCGGCATGGCAGTTTCGCAAAGGCGCTATCTATTTAGTATTCGTGTTTTTACTCCCTTTTCCCAAAAAAAGTTATGCCCTAGAATGGCAAGATTTATGGCAAACAAAAGATCAACAAGCACAAAAAGCGTATCAACAAAAAAATTATACGCAGGCTGCAAAAGCGTTTAATAATCCACAATGGCGAGCAGCGTCAACCTATAAAGCGGGTGATGTCGATAATGCCCTCTCGCAATTCCAAGATTTGCAAAACAACTATAATTTAGGCAACGCATTAGCCAAAAAAGGACAACTAAAAGAAGCGCTCGCGGCTTACGAAAAAGCGGTCAACGAAAACCCATACGATGAAGATGCTAAATTTAATAAAGACATTATTCAAAAAGAATTAGAAAAACAGCAACAGCAAAATTCACCTCAGCAGTCATCGCAAAACAAAGAGAAAAAAGAAAAATCAACCGACAATCAATCTCAAACCAATGAGCAAAGTAGCTCAGATGATAAAGATAAGTCAGATGAATCAAAAAATAAGCAAGAACATAAAGCAGGTGATAATCCGCCATCTCAAAAAGACAATGCGCAGAAAGAAGATAAAAAACAAGCGCGTTCACAACAGGTAAACAAAGACGATTCTCAAGTGCCACAAAAAGAAAAAAACACCAAACAAACACAACAGATCGAATTGAGCGCAGAACAACAACAAGCTAATGAGCAATGGTTAAAACGCATTCCAGATGATCCTGCTAGCCTACTCAAAAAGAAATTTTTATATCAATACAGTCAACAACAATAAATCAGTATTTTTTAATTTTTTAACCTGTTTTCCAAATTAAGGCGAATTTATGTCATTAATCAAAAATGCGTTTTACGCACAATCAGGCGGTGTCACCTCTGTAATCAATGCAAGTGCTTGTGGTTTAATTCAAGCCGCTCGAGCTCATTCAGATAAAATCGGTACCGTTTATGCGGGACTCAATGGCATTATTGGCGCATTGCAAGAAGAACTTATTGACACGTCTATTGAAAGTGATGAAGCGATTGCCTCGTTGCGCTACACTCCCGCTGGCGCGTTTGGATCATGTCGCTATAAATTGAAGAGTTTAGAAGCAAATCGAGCAGAATACGAACGTCTTATTGCCGTATTCAAAGCGCATAATATTGGTTATTTTTTCTACAATGGTGGCGGCGACTCTCAAGATACAGCACATAAAGTATCGCAAATGGGCGAGCAGATGGGGTATCCGCTCACGTGCATTGGCGTACCTAAAACCGTAGATAACGATTTACCTGTAACCGATACATGTGCAGGTTTTGGGTCTGTTGCAAAATATGTAGCGGTGTCCATGCGTGAAGCAAGCTTTGATGTGGCGTCAATGTGCGCTACGTCAACCAAAGTGTTTGTCATGGAGGTTATGGGGCGTCATGCTGGATGGATTGCTGCAGCGGGTGCATTAGCCGCTGATGAAAAACACGATATTCCTCTTGTTATTTTGTTTCCTGAAGTGCAATTTGATTCAGCGAAATTTTTAGCCGCTGTCGATGCTAAAGTAAAAAATTACGGGTACTGCTGTGTTGTAGTATCTGAAGGAGTCAAAGACAGTCATGGTCAATTTCTTGCCCAAGCTGGTGGAAAAGATGCGTTCGGTCACGCGCAACTCGGAGGCGCAGCGCCTGTGATTGCCAATTTAATTAAAGAGAATTTAGGTTATAAATATCACTGGGCTGTAGCGGATTATCTACAACGCGCCGCGCGACATATCGCCTCGAAAACGGATGTTGACCAAGCGTATGCCGTTGGGAAAGCAGCTATTGAATTCGTCCTTCAAGGTAAAAATGCGATTATGCCCACCATCGTCAGACTTTCTGACATGCCGTATCGCTGGGAAATTGGAAGCGTGCCTCTAAAAGACGTAGCGAATGTGGAAAAAATGATGCCACCTGAATTTATCAGCGACGATGGCTTTAGCATCACCCCTGCCTGCCGTGCTTATCTGCAGCCGCTCATTGCTGGTGAAGATTATCCACCGTATCACAATGGATTACCCGATTATGGCGTACTTAAAAAACGGTTAATTGCAAAAAAATTACCTGAATTTCGTATTTAGCGACAGCGTAAATGACACTATTTTTTGACAAAAGTTCGCAGCAACACAAAAAAGTTGTAATATTACTGTCATCTTTGATTTGCATAATACGCGCTAACTTTTACTTTTCTTTGAGATAAATCAGCATGAAAACTATTTTTAAACATAAATTATTATTGGCTGCAATGGGATTGTCGGTGGGTTTGCTTAGCTTTAGCGCAAGTGCTGTTCAAAGTGTTGAAGCAGGGATTCCAGACTATCAAAAAGCTAGCGGCATTTCGGGTAACTTATCTAGTGTGGGGTCGGATACCTTAGCGAATTTAATGACGCTTTGGGCGGAAGAATTTAATCGTGTGTATCCCAACGTCAATATCCAAATTCAAGCAGCAGGATCTTCTACCGCGCCACCTGCGTTGACAGAAGGTACCTCAAATTTAGGTCCGATGAGTCGTGAGATGAAAGATGACGAATTAGAAGCCTTTGAAAGTAAATACGGTTATAAACCCACCGCTATCCCTGTAGCTATCGATGCTTTAGCGGTTATGGTAAATAAAGACAATCCAATCAAAGGGTTAACAATCGAGCAAGTAGATGCAATTTTCTCAAGCACATTGAAATGCGGTGGCGCAAAGGAAATTGATACATGGGGCGATGCTGGCGTTAGCGCATGGGCAAGTAAGAGTATTCAGCTTTATGGTCGTAACTCGGTATCAGGTACTTATGGTTATTTCAAAGAACACGCGCTTTGCAAAGGCGATTTCAAAAATAATGTGAACGAACAACCTGGTTCGGCTTCCGTTGTTCAATCCGTCACATCGTCGGCTAACGGTATTGGTTATTCTGGTATGGGTTACACCACCTCAGGCGTTAGAATGGTGCCTTTAGCGAAAAAAGGCTCAACAAATTATGTTGAAGCAACACCAGCTAATGCAATTAACGGTACTTATCCGCTCACGCGTTATTTGTTTATTTATGTCAACAAAAAACCAAACCAACCACTTGCACCATTAGATGGTGAATTTATTAAAATGGTATTGTCTAAAACAGGTCAACAAGTCGTCATAAAAGACGGTTATATTCCATTACCTGCAAAAGTTGTCGAAAAAGAATTAGCAAAATTGAAATAAACAACACGCGCAGTTTGACCAAAGCGCAAGGGACAACGAATTAACGTTCATTTGCCCTTGCGCTTTTTTGCTTTACATTATTTTTGAAAAAAATCTATGTCTGAAATAACGAATTCAACGACACAATCCTCGCTTAATACAGCGATGACATCGCATCATGAAAAATGGCGATTGCTCAAAGATGCAATGATGCGCAGAGCAATTACTTTCGGTGGTTTAAGTGTTATTTTTGCCATCGTGGTTATTTTCTTTTATTTACTCTACGTTGTTTACCCACTTTTTCTGTCAGCCTCCACACAGTCTGTCGCGCAATACGCTATCCCAGAGCAAAGTGCGGGTAATACGCTGTTTTTAAATATCGAAGAACAAAACGAAATTGCAGCGCGATTTACCGATACTGGACAAGTTATTTTCTTTGACGCTAAAACAGGTCAGGTTTTAGCGCAAAAAACCATTTTGATTCCAGAGGGTGTACGCGTAGTGAGTGTTGCGCAAGGCACGCCTGTTGGAGAGGGGGCGTTGATTTACGGTCTTTCAAATGGACAGGCAGTGATCGTAAAACAGCAATATAAAGTGACCTTTGTCAATAATAAGCGTGTCATTACGCCTTCGCTCAAATATCCGTTAGGTGAAGCGCCTTTGGTGATTGACGACACAGGGGCGGCACTTGAAAAAATTGCATTTAAAGTCGGTGATGGGTCAGCGACCATTGTAGCGAAAACAGCCGATAAGATTCGTATGACGAGTCTTGAAAAAGAACAATCGCTTTTTGCAGATGAAGCCAGCTTAATTCGCACTGATGCAACCCTTGATATACCAGTAGCAAACATCACAAATATTCTTATTGATAAAGAAGATCGCAATTTGTTCTTAGTTCACGATGATGGTCAATTGAGCTTTATTGATATTAGCAAGAAAGAAGCACCTGAAATTAAGCAACACATCAATATGGTACAAGCGGGACAAAAAATTACCAGTATTAGTTTTTTAACAGGTGATCTATCACTCATGATTGGTGATTCAAGTGGCTTGGTATCACAGTGGAGTCTTGTCAAAGATACACTTGGTCGCCCTGCGTTTGAAAAAATACGCGCATTTAAAGTATCCGATAAAGCCATTGCTAACATTAACACTGAGCAACGTCGTAAAGGTTTTATGGCTATCGATGTAGACGGCAACATGGGTATTTATCACTCCACCGCTGAACGCGAATTAATTAAACAACATATTGCCAATGTTGCACCTCTTGCGGCGATTTTATCACCGCGAGCAAATGCCATGTTAATTCAACAGCCTGATGGACAAATCCACTTTTGGGCGGTAGATAATGAACACCCTGAAGTGTCAATCAAATCGATGTGGCAAAAAGTGTGGTACGAAAGTTATCCTAAACCAGCTTATATTTGGCAATCGTCGTCAGCGAGCAATGACTTCGAACCTAAATACAGTTTAACACCATTAGTTTTTGGCACACTCAAAGCGGCATTTTATGCCATGTTAATTGCCGTGCCGTTGTCATTGATGGGCGCTATTTATACTGCGTACTTTATGTCACCTAAAATGCGTATTTATGCAAAACCCGCGATTGAAATCATGGGTGCATTACCAACAGTGATTTTAGGCTTTTTGGCAGGTTTATGGCTTGCGCCATTTATTGAAGAGCATTTGGCAGGCTTGTTTGCCTTATTTGTTATTGTGCCACTGGGCGTGATGATTTTTGCATTTAGCTTGCAATGTTTACCCGAAGGCATTCAACAAAAAATCCCCGAAGGATGGGATGCAGCGCTTCTCATCCCCGTTATTTTACTTAGTGGCTGGTTTGCTTTTAGTGTGAGTATTCCGCTTGAAGAAATGGTATTTCATGGCACGTTGCGTGACTGGTTTAAAAATGAATTAGGCATTGGCTACGATCAACGTAATGCGTTAGTGGTGGGTATTGCGATGGGATTTGCCGTCATTCCTACTATTTTTTCGATTGCTGAAGATGCCATTTTTAGCGTCCCAAAGCATTTAACAACCGGCTCGCTTGCGTTAGGCGCCACGCCTTGGCAAACGATGTCACGAGTAGTGTTATTAACGGCAAGTCCTGGTATTTTTTCTGCGGTGATGATTGGTTTTGGGCGCGCTGTCGGGGAAACTATGATTGTCTTAATGGCGACTGGGAATACACCGGTAATGGACATGAGTGTGTTTCAAGGACTGCGTACATTAGCTGCAAATATTGCTGTTGAAATGCCGGAATCTGAAGTGGACAGTACGCATTATCGGGTACTCTTTTTGGCTGCTTTAGTGCTGTTTATGTTCACGTTTGTGTTTAATACGCTCGCTGAAGTCGTACGTCAGCGCCTACGCGAAAAATACAGCTCGTTATAAATTAAATTAGGACTCAAAATGATTACATCTTGGTTTAAAAGCGGTAGTCCATGGATTTGGCTCAATGCCGCAGCGGTTAGTACATGTTTAATAATGGTAGTGGGCATTTTAGGGCTCATTATGGCAAGAGGAGTTGGGCATTTTTGGGCATCACCTATTGTTGAGCTAAGTTATCAGGAAGACGATGGGCAAGTCAAAACCATTATTGGCGAACACGTTGATACGACAGTAACACCCGCAGCCATGGCAAAAGCCACAGGATTCAAACTCAGTGATAGTGAAGACGTATTAGTTCAGTATTTAATTAAAACGGGTAACCGCGATTTGACAGGAACGGATTTTCGTTGGATTCAAGAACGTCATATTAAAACGCAATCGTCACCGTTGGACATGATGGTCATTGAGCGACGTGAATGGGGTAATTTTTACGGCACGCTAACGGCTATTAAAGAAAATGGTCAAGTCATCGCTACGGGTGAGCAAGCGTGGTCAGTGTTAGAGGAACGCTTGAAAAATGCGCTTGCATTGCATGACAAAATTGCCCATTTAGAGAAAAAAGAAATTGGCGCCATCAACTATGCACTGGAAAAGTTGCGTTTAAAACAAAAAAGTTTAGAACTTAACAATGCGTGGAATGAGCAAAAAGCAAAAGAATTTGCTGATAAAAAAGCCACTTACGATGCAGATTACAAAAATCATCAAGCTGAACTAGCAGAACTTTATCAAGAAATTCGCCGTGATAGCTTAGTAGCAAGTACGGAAAGTGGCGCTGAATTAGCCATTCCGTTAGCTAAAATTGTTGATGTTTATCAACCTAATAAAATGGGTTTCTTCAGCAAAATCACCCATTATTTAGCAAAATTAGGTGAATTTTTAAGTGAAGATCCACGCGAAGCTAATACAGAAGGTGGTATTTTTCCAGCGATTTTCGGCACGATTATGATGGTTATTATGATGTCAATTATCGTAACGCCTTTTGGTGTCATCGCAGCGGTATATCTAAGAGAATATGCAAAACAAGGATTTGTGACGCGACTTATTCGAATTGCCGTCAATAACTTAGCGGGCGTACCCTCTATCGTTTATGGCGTGTTTGGTTTAGGCTTTTTTGTCTATATTTTAGGCGGCAACATTGATGCACTCTTTTTTCCTGAATCCGCCCCTGCGCCAGTCTTTGGAACACCTGGGTTACTTTGGGCATCCATTACACTCGCTTTGCTAACGCTGCCTGTTGTGATTGTATCCACTGAGGAAGGGTTAGCACGTGTACCACGCGCAATTCGTGAAGGCAGTTTAGCGCTTGGTGCCACAAAAATTGAAACGCTTTGGCGCACTGTTTTGCCAATGGCAAGTCCGGCGATGATGACGGGGTTAATTCTTGCTGTTGCTCGCGCTGCTGGTGAAGTAGCACCGCTCATGCTCGTTGGCGTGGTCAAGCTTGCACCGACCCTGCCCCTTGATGGTAATTATCCCTTTTTACATTTAGATCGTAAATTTATGCACTTGGGATTTCATATTTACGATGTGGGCTTTCAGAGTCCCAATGTAGAAGCAGCGCGTCCGCTGGTTTATGCCACATCATTACTACTCGTTTTAGTTATTATTGGCTTAAATTTAGCCGCTATTATTATTCGTAATCATTTGCGTGAAAAATATCGCGCCCTAGAAGGATAAATTGCCATGGCAACACACGATACTCGTTCGCACAGTTTGGATGTTAGCGCTATTTTGCGTGGACAAAGTAAATATGATGAACCCATTGAACCGTGCATCAAAGTTGAAAATCTGAACTTATTCTACGGCGAAAAACAAGCTTTGCACGGCATCAATATGGAAATGCCAAAGAAAAAAGTTACCGCATTTATTGGGCCATCTGGCTGTGGCAAATCGACATTACTGCGCTGTATTAATCGTATGAATGATCTTGTTGATAATGTCACCATTGAAGGCAAAATTTTATTGCACGACGATAATATTTATGACAAATCCGTCAACGTAGCGGCGCTGCGTCGCCGCATTGGGATGGTTTTTCAAAAACCCAATCCGTTTCCTAAATCCATTTTTGAAAATGTCACGTATGGTTTGCGTATTCAAGGCATTAACGATAAACGTATTTTAGAAGAAACTGTTGAAACGTCTTTGCGTGGCGCGGCGCTTTGGGATGAGGTAAAAGACCGACTCAACGACAACGCGTTAGGTTTATCAGGCGGTCAGCAGCAACGCTTGGTGATTGCCCGAGCGATTGCAATCGCGCCTGAAGTGTTATTGCTTGATGAACCCGCTTCCGCGTTAGACCCTATTTCTACGTTGAAAATTGAAGAATTAATCAATGAATTAAAAGAAAAATATACGATCGTGATTGTGACCCATAATATGCAACAAGCCGCGCGTGTATCAGATTACACCGCGTTTATGTACATGGGTGATTTAATTGAAATTGGTGCAACGACGCAAATTTTCACAAAACCAGCGAAAAAACAGACTGAAGATTACATCACTGGTCGTTATGGCTAATTATTTAGGAGACCTATTTTGAATAGATTTAATGCAGAACATCATATATCAGTGCCATTTGATAATGATTTAGAATCCATTCGCGCTAAAGTGGCTATGATGGGGAAATTGGTAGAGCAACAACTCTCACTTGCTGTTGAAGCATTTACTAATGGTGATACAACATTAGCTAAAACAGTATTAGACCAAGACGATGATGTCGATCAACTTGAAGAAAGTATTGATAACGAATGTGCTTGCATCATCGCATTGCGTCAACCCGTTGGACACGATTTGGCATTATTAATTGACGTCATTAAAGTGACCAATGAATTAGAGAATATTGCCGCTAAAGCGGAAGGGATTGCCGATATTACCCTTCAATTAAACAAATCATTACTGGTGAGTGAAGACGATGGATAACAGTAAAATAGCGCATCATATATCCGAAAATTTCAACAAAGAACTCGAGGATATTCGCAATAAAGTGTTAACAATGGGTGGACTGGTTGAACAGCAAATTGAGCAATCTATCCATGCCTTAACATCGGGTGATATTGAACTTGCTGAATTAGTCATTCGACAAGATAATGACATTGATGAATTTGAAATGATTATTGACGCAGAATGCACACAAATTATTGCACTGCGTCAACCTGCCGCCTTTGATTTACGTTTATTATTGGTTGTTCTTCGTATCATCAATGAATTAGAGCGCATTGGTGACTTAGCAGAGCGTATTGCTAAGGTGGCTATTCAACTTTCCACCACCAACGAAGGTCGAACAGACGAATACCATGAATTGAAGCACATGGCAGGTCTTGTAAAAGAAATGCTGCACGCCTCGCTCGATAACTTTGCGCGTATGAGCATTGATGGCATTACCAGCATTACGGGTAGCGACGCTGCTGTGGATCGTGAATATGCGAGTATTATCCGTCAATTGATTACACAAATGATGGAGGATCCTCGCAATATTACTCGAATGCTAGATATGCTCTGGACGGTGCGTGCATTAGAGCGTATTGGTGACCATTCACGTTATATTTGTGAGCATTTGATTTACATGGTAAAAGGTGAAGATGTGCGTCATCTTAGTCAAGAAGAATTAGAGAAAATCATGTCAAAGTGATGATTCAACTTGTCATTTAAGATTGAAAGGCGCGATAATTCGCGCCTTTTTTATTGCTGTGATTTTTTTACATTTGAGGGTATCAAAAACATGATCAAAGCGGGAATTGTGGGAGGCACTGGCTATACCGGTGTCGAATTATTGCGTATTTTAGCACTGCATTCACAAGTAAAAATTCATGCGGTCACGTCGCGCACCGATTCATCAATGCGCGTTGATGCACTTTATCCCAATCTACGCGGCTATCTTGGCGATTTAACGTTTTG
>OMIH01000035.1 GCA_900299045.1 Methylococcaceae bacterium | reverse complement strand
GTTTAGTTGCCCCGTTTTATTTTTTTGTTTTTCGTTTTATTCCTTTTCCTTCGTCTGATTTTTTTCACTGCCTCATGCGCGGGCGGCGCGAAGGATACAACCTTATGATGTTAAAAACTCACTCAATTGCCACACTTTTTGTGTGCGCTAGTTTTTCAAATAGCTTATTTGCAGAGCAAACCGTCACTCAACCACCTGAAGACTTGCCCGAAATGGTCGTAACAGCCACACGCTCAGACATTGACAAACAATCGCTTTCCACAGCGGCTACGGTATATACCCGTGCCGATATTGAGCGATTGCAAGCCAAATCTATTCCCGATTTACTGCGGGGTAGCACCGGTGTAGATGTTACCCAAACAGGCGGTTATGGGCAATTAAGCAGTGTCTTTATGCGCGGCACGAATTCAAGTCACGTTTTAGTCTTAATCGATGGGATTAAAGTAGGTTCTGTGACAGCAGGCATTACGCAATTTGAATTCTTACCCATTGACCAAATTGAGCGGGTGGAAATTATTCGCGGCCCTCAATCGAGTTTATATGGCTCAGAAGCCATTGGCGGTGTTATTCAAATTTTTACACGCAAAGCTAAAGATGCCACGCAAACACCTAAAATGACACTGGATGCTGGCGGTGGCTCCTATTACACCAGTAAAACAGCAGGAACCGTCAGCGGTAAACTGGATAATAGTTGGTACAACGTTGGCGCATCGCATTTTGATACAGAAGGTTTTAATGCAAAACAGCCTGATTTGAGCAAATACGGTGTGAATCAACCCGATAAAGATGGTTTTCAAAATACCGCTGTCAATGCACGCGCAGGTCATCATTTTCATAATAACGCTGATATTGAAGCCTTTTTCTTACATACCGTGGGAACTACGCATTTTGATGGCAATTTTCAAAATCAAACAAATTTTGTCAATCAAACAGTGGGTACAGAAGGCAGTATTGATGTGATACAGAATTGGCGTTCTACTTTGCGACTTGGGCAAACCCTTGATCAAAATGACAGCTTTGCCCCCACGACACATAAATTAGCCAGTCGCTTTGATACAACACGTTGGAACGCCAGCTGGCTAAATCAATTCCATTTGTTCGATAATCACCAATTCACAACCGGTGCAGATTATCGTCTTGATGAAATTGACAGCGATACGCAATTTGTTAAATCATCACGTTATGATGTCGGTGTGTTTGGTGAACTGCATAGCCGTTTATTTGATGATCATCTCATTAACGCTTCCGTACGCTTTGATAATAATGAAGCCTTTGGTCATTACGTCACCGGCAGCACAGGATGGCGCTATAATTGGGATCATGGAATTAGCTTGCTTGCCAATTTTGGCAACGCATTTAAGACCCCCACATTTAATGATTTGTATTATCCATTTGGCATGGGAAACCCAAACTTAAAACCCGAGGAATCAACCAGCTTTGAAAGCGGCTTAGTGGGTAATCACGCATGGGGAAATTGGGAATTGCGAGCATATCACACCGATATTTCAAATTTAATTAATTGGACGTCTGATTCAAGCGGCAACTGGAAACCCGAAAATGTTGACAAAGCACAAATCGACGGTATTGAAGCGGAAATTGGCACGCAACTCTTTGGTTGGCAAGGTAAATTAACCGGTAATTTACTCGACCCTCAAGATAGAAAAACGCATCATCGCCTAGCACGCCGTGCAGATAAAACGCTTGCGTTTGATATATCGCGTTCGTTTGGCAAAGTTGACGTGAGTGGTGCCATTCTTGCGCAAGGTTATCGTTTTGATGATACAGGAAACCAAACCCGTGTGGGCGGCTATACCACAGTGGATTTGCGTTCTGTGTATCACTTTAATCAAAACTGGATGCTCAGCGCGAAACTAGGAAATTTATTAGATAAAAACTATCACACCGTAAACGGTTACAATACGGCAGACAGAAACTTTTTCTTATCTATTCATTACACGAATTAATTACCTCTTTTACTTTTTAGGAATGTTCATGACCAAAAATTATTTGATTGTTGTGCCACTTATTTTATTGATGGCACTCACACGCTCACACCATGTAGGCAATGCGGTATCCTTACCCGATGCGTCACTGGCTGTCTTTTTCTTAGCAGGTTTTTTCTTTGCGAGTCGTTCATTATTTTTGATGTTGCTCGCCCAAGCCGCCATGATTGATTATGTGGAAATCACGCAATTAAACGTCAGTGATTTTTGTATTTCATCGGCTTATGTTTTTTTAATCCCCACCTATTTTGCTATGTGGTTTGGTGGTCGTTTGAGTGAAAAATTGCATACTATGCACGGCAATAAAACGGCATTTTATGTGTTGAGTAGTTGCATTTTAGCGCTATCAACTGTCAGCGCATTTTTGCTTTCTAGTGGGAGTTTTTACCTATTTTCAGGGCGTTTTGAGGTGTTATCACTGAGCGCGTTTCTACATAATAGCGCCATGTATTTTCCATTTTATGCCAATTCAGCTATCGCTTACACGATGTCAGGCTTTGCGATATTTTATTTAATTGAACGCTTACCTTCGTTAATCGCGAGAAAAGCCGCCTAAAAAAGCAGGTCGGATTAGACAAAACTAATCCGACCATCCCCTTTGATTAAACCGTCCCACTGCATCGTATGTAAATACGCGTAAAATCGAGGACTGTACTGCGCAACATCACGCAATTCACTTAAACTTTCGCGCTATGAACCGATAACCAGTCATCGAGAGAATAATCGCTGTCCATCCTTTTGCTTTGGGATATATACAAGCGAATCATTGACACTGCTTAGTTACAATAGCTAGGTAGATTGAACATTTTATTATTGATAATAATTTTAGAGCGTGTTGCCCCTCCCTTCTTATACAAACAC
>OMIH01000034.1 GCA_900299045.1 Methylococcaceae bacterium | reverse complement strand
GGCATTGAAACTAGAGGAACTTAATAGCGGCGATAACCAGACCGCCAACTGAGATAGTGGTTGCAAATGACCAAACCATAAAATGATCTATTCTCGATGTGAGCTGCTCAAAACGCTTGTCTACTTGCTCAAAACGTTTATCTACTTGCATAAAACGTTTATCCATATCTTCACGCAATTCACGCATTTCAGCACTCAAACGCTCGTTCATCTTTTGCATTTCGCTACTAAGGATACAGTCAAAAATAACATCCCGATATGAAGGAGAAATGAGATAATAGAACTCTAAATTTTTCTCGTGGCAAATTATCAAATGATCAGTTATGAAAAGCACATTGAAGTAAAAATGCAACGTCTCTTTGTCACGTTATCGGAAAAGGATAAACGTCGATATGCCGCCATTGAAGCGGAGAAATTAAATCATGGAGGGACTGATTATATTTCAAGGCTCTTTGATATTGATCCAAAAACGATACGCAAAGGGAGGGCTGAATTAGAGCAAACATCGGATGAGGCAGCAGGTCGAATCCGAAAAAAAGGGGTGGCAAAAAATGTCTAATATTGACTTGTCCGGAAATTGAAACGAACTTTCTCAAATTACTTGACGAGTTCGCTGCAGGTGATCCGATGCGAGCAGGCGTGCTATGGACGAATTTATCACGCTCTGAAATGAGTCGTCGTTTACGTGACATGGGGACGCATTGCAGTCGACATACTGTGCGTAAACTCTTAAAGAAACATGGATTAGGTCAACGCAAAGCCCAAAAGAAGAAATCATTGGGAAGCCACGGTGATCGCAATGCCCAATTTGAAAATATAGCGAAAATCAAAGCAGATTATCTCTCCAAGGGGAACCCTGTCATCAGTATTGATACCAAAAAGAAAGAGCTGATAGGTAATTTTTCACGCGATGGAACTACCTTCACACAAAAAGCAATTGAAACGCTAGATCATGATTTTCCAAGTGCAGGTGAAGGCAAACTCATTCCACACGGCATCTATGATATTGCAAGAAACGAAGGGCATTTGAATTTAAATACGAGTCACGATACCAGTGAATTTTGTTGTGATAGCATTGCGCATTGGTGGCGATTGTTTGGATGCCAACATTATCCAAAAGCACTGACGTTATTGATTTTATGTGATGGGGGTGGCAGTAATGCAAGCCGTAGCCATTTGTTCAAAGAGGCATTGATTAAATTAGCTCATCAACTCGGATTAGAAATTCGAGTGGCTCACTATCCGCCCTATTGTTCAAAGCACAATCCCATTGAACATCGACTGTTGGCGCATGTCACTCGTGCTTGTCGAGGTGTTGTTTTTCATTCTATAGCGATTGCCAAACATTTTATGCAAACCACCCAAACTAATAAAGGCTTAAAAGTGACTGTTGATATTCTCACTGGCGTTTATCTTACCGGAAAGAAATGTACTATTGATTTCATTAAAAACTCCGACATTGCTTTTGATGCTCATCTTCCAAAATGGAATTATCGTGTCGTTTTAAATCATTGCTAATTCGGGATGTTATTTTTGACTGTATCTTTATCAATTCTAGTGTATTCTTATCGGCAGGTCAATCCAGTCAACTAACTCAACAGTTTATAACTCAATGGCATGAATATAATCCTGATGCGCAAATCGTTATTAGGGATGTGGCAGCGAATTATTCCTCATTTAGATGAGGAACGCGTTTTGGCTTTTTCTACACCCGCAGAATTGCAAACACCTGCACAACAGCAAATTACTGCGCAGTCTGACACGTTAATTGAAGAACTTAAACAAGCACAAATCATTGTGATTGGTGTGCCTATGTACAATTTTGGTATTCCTTCAACACTTAAAACCTATTTTGACCATATTGCTAGAGCAGGTATCACGTTTAAATATACGGATAATGGCGTTCAAGGACTACTAAAAGGCAAGAAAGTCTATGTTTTCGCTACTCGTGGTGGGATTCATTTAGGTACACCATTTGATACGCAAACAGATTATATCCGCAATTTTTTTGCTTTTATTGGCATGACTGACATTGAATTTATTTATGCTGAAGGGCTTAACAAAGGTGAAGATGCTAAAAACGTGGCTTTAGCAAAAGCGTCTGTAAAACTTACTCAATGGGCAAAAATTGCCTAACTTACTTTATCAAATCTAGGGAAATTATTATGAAACGCATTGCATTGTTCACTTTAACGCTAGCTATTTCAACATCTATTTGTGCAGCACCAGAAACTTACACGATTGATAACACACATACCTATCCTCGTTTTTCTTACAACCATCTAGGCTATTCTACGCAATCTAGTCGTTTTGATAAAACAACAGGCAAAATCATCATTGATACTGATAAAAAAACAGGTTCAGTAGACGTAACGGTTGATACCACTTCTGTTAATACTGGGTCGACATTATTTAATGAACATATTCAAGGTGAAGATTTTTTAAATACAACGAAGTACCCTACGGCAACCTTTACCTCAAATAAACTTAACTTTGAAGGCGAAAATTTAGCATCTGTTGAGGGTACATTGACGCTCAAAGGTGTCAGTAACCCCGTTTTATTAACGGTGAATTCTTTCAAATGTACATTGAATCCCATTATTATGAAAAATTCTTGTG
This sequence comes from Methylococcaceae bacterium, assembly GCA_900299045.1. Classification (GTDB taxonomy): domain Bacteria; phylum Pseudomonadota; class Gammaproteobacteria; order Methylococcales; family Methylomonadaceae; genus UBA10906. The sequence goes on along the minus strand of OMIH01000034.1, from coordinate 1,136 downwards.
GCGCTAACGCAACGGTTGTGATTAGTCGTACTCGGTTCAACATGAGTAAATATGTTCCGTTAGTTGGTGATGAGGTCACAATGACCATCCCTGTTGAAGCTATTAAAGAATAACACCATGAAAACAAGAACGCTACAGCAAATTATTCAATCCATTTTAACGTCAGATGGTGCGGGAGTTAAGCTACGACGTAGTATTGGAAAGCAAGCAGGCTTATACGTTGATCCATTTCTAATGTTAGATGAATTTTCATCTAACAATGCCAACGATTACATTGCAGGTTTCCCAAATCACCCGCATCGTGGTTTTGAAACGGTATCTTTAATGTCGCACAAGTGGTTGGATAATTGAATGCGGGTTAATCCCTCTATCAATCCAATTCAAATATTGCTTTTAAACTTTAACCAATGGTAGTATGAAACCAATTTATTTTTAACTACTTAAAGAAAATATGATGCTCGAACCACTCAAACATAATCCAACTATCGTCAAGTTTAAAGAGACGTATCCGACAACTAATGTCATGGTAGTAGTGATTGCTATTATAGCTTTCTGGAGAGGCATTTGGGGGCTATTTGATGTGGTGTTGTTTCCGAATTCACCTGTTTTAAGTTATCTTAGCAGTATTGCTGTTGGTGCTTTAGTACTCTACCTAGATGGCTTTAGTTTAAAAGATTTAAAGCGTTAAACTTCAATTTTAATCAAGTAGACACGGGAGAAATAATGGGGGTGTACGTTTACCGACCTCTATTTTCCAAGAAGCCGGATAAAACGTCATCAACGTGAAAGTTTCAACAGCGAATAAACGCATTTTCATCACGCTTGCCAAAACTCGCTATGAGTTGAGAAAAACATAGTATCATCATAGCGCACTATTGGATTTCTCCTCTTATTTACCACCTAAATAGGCGTTGGTGCATAAATAATCTCAAAAAAACAGATGCCCTTACCCAGACAAATTTAATACAAAACTGTCCCAAGGCGAACAGATTTTGGCATACCAAGATAAGTCATTGTGTTCATGGCAGCGATACGCGCCCGAACTTCGGTATTTTGAGTAGCAAATGAACGTGATGATAAACGGGTACCAAAAAGTTGTTTGAGTCGATACATGGCATTTTCAGCCATGCTGCGTT
>OMIH01000033.1 GCA_900299045.1 Methylococcaceae bacterium | reverse complement strand
CCGAGTACATGGTCAGCGAAGTTATAGATACTGGCGTTAGAGAAGTCGAGCTGTTGCAAAACAACTACGACAAATTGAACTCGACAACGGTCGCACACGCGAAAGTCAAAAATTTTCATCGAGAACTCTCGACCTAGACTTAATTTTATATGGTGATTTAATTCTAAGTGACGGGCGCTTGCAAATTCCGCGCGACGAAATTGAGCGTTATGCGTTTGTACTTGAACCTTTGGCGGAAATTGCGCCATTAGAAGTGCATCCATTAAGCGGTATTAGCTATGGACAACTCTGGGAAAATTTTGATAAACGTCATTTAAAACAAACCCAAATACCCTCAACAAAATAATGTCCGCCCACCATCCACGCTTAAAATTTGACCTGTGATGTAATTGGCATCTTGCACTAAAAATAGAACCGTTTTGGCAATATCATCCGGTTTTCCGCTACGTTTGAGCGCGATACGCGATAAAATGTCCTGTTTTTCAACGTCAAGCAATTCAGCTTCTGGCCAAAGAATCGCCCCAGGCGCAACGCCATTCACACGAATTTTTTCACCAAATTCTTTGGCTAAAATTTTCGTCATTGCCGCTAAACCGGCTTTTGCTATGCTGTAAACAGGATAATTTTTCAATCCACGCTCGGCGTGAATATCAATAATATTGACAATACACCCTTGCCGCGCTGATAACGTGGAACATAATTCACTGGCTAAAAAATACGGTGCTTTCAAATTACTGCCCAAAAGTTCATCCCACTGAAGTTGCGTTGTTTTTTCAACGTCGTTTGGATAAAAAGTGGACGCATTATTGATAAGAACATCAATTCCTCCCCATTCAAGTTGAGCTTGCTTGGCAAGATGAATAAGTTCAGGCATTTGCAATAAATCCGCTGCGTATATTGCCGCTGAATGCGGACGAATTGCGTTGAGTTCATCGCGTAATTGTGTCGCTTGCGTGACAGAGGTTTGATAGTGCAAAAAAATGTTATAGCCTTGCGCATGGAGTAATCGTGCGCAACTCGCTCCGATGCGTTTTGCAGCGCCTGTAATCAATACATTTTTTTGCATATTATGCTCAACAAAAATAAAAGTTACTCGTTAAATACTCAATCGTACACCAATCCATCCCGCACGTGGCGCGGCAGGCGATACAAAACGCCCATTAGTTGGGTAATCAAGCACACCATCGGTCTGACCGTAAACGCCAAATGTATTGAAATTGGTATCAAAAATATTATTCACTTTACCAAACAACGTCAGATTCTTGGTGATTTTATATTCCGCTGTGCCGTTAAACGCCCAATATCCCGACAATGGCGCGGTCATATTACTTTCATCACCGCGAAACATCTGATTACCACTATACATACCGTCCAGCCCTAAAGACACTTTTTTCCATAAATCCACACTTAAAGCCGCTTTGAAAATATGCTGCGGAATACTAGGAATTTTGTCACCCGCTTGAACGCGTGTCAGTTCATCGAAATTCAGCGGATTTTGAATCATAAATCCATCTAAAAATTGTGCGTTTAAATAGGTGTAGTGCGTTGTAAAATGCCAATCATCAATGGCACTAAACACGCTTTCTTTTTCAAGTGTACTACCTGCTTCAATACCGTAACGCCGTGTTTTGCCGACATTGCTAAAATAGCCTTGACTAGCGATATTACCTGCACGATGAAAAATAATATCATCATTATTGATGGCATGAAAAAAGCCTAAATTCCAATCCCATTTCCCCTCAATGACTTGATTTAACTGCCCACGAAAACCGGTTTCCCATGTCTTAGCAACAACTTGATTAAGCGGTGGATCGGATAAAAACGAATTAGGCAATTTACACGGTGCCTGTGGATCAGCACAACTCAATTCCATTGGTGTTGGCGCTCGTGCAGATTCAGCGTAGTTGCCATAGACATTCACACTAGGCAATAATTGATACGTTAACCCCGCTGATGGATTTAAACGCTCAAAATTATGATTGCCGTTTAAATTATTTTCATCGTCATTAATATATTGATCTTTGAGTTCAACATTGATGTGATTGTAGCGCCCTGCCACGGTGGCGGCTAATTTTTCGGTAATCGAGAATGTATCACTTAAAAATACGCCTACAGTTTCTGTATTCGCATGCAAGCGCACTTTTGATTCATCAATGGAAATCTGACTGCCGACTGTGCCGCGATTCGCAGTAAGTGAACCTAATTCAGAATTTGATGCAAAATGTGTTTGTGAATTGTCATAGCTTGTTCCTACGGTTAAATTATTTTCGTGTTTAAATAAATCGCCTTTAAATGCTGTTTGAAACGTTCCCCCTTTGCTACGCATTTGCATGGCGTTTGTATTGCGTGTTGCACCATCGACGCTGTCACTAAATACCACAGGATTTCCATTGGTATCAATGACAGGACTACCATCACCGCATAAAAAAGCGCTATCACTGCACGCTTCATAATCGCTATTATCGCCATTAAACGTGCGCATACGGTTTTGACGAAAATAAGTATTCCCACTCATTTGAACGTTATCGCTGATATCATAACTGCCCGATAATTCAGAAAAAAACATACGCGTTACTGTTTGATCGTATTGCGTGAAAATAGTGCTTCGCCCTTCTTTTTTAAGTAATTCTAACGGTGCTGGACCATTGCCGCGTAAATCGTTGTCATTTGCGCCTAGCGTTAAATCCAGCGAACCTTTATCACCACGCCAACTCAGTGTTCCAAAACCTTGATTCGCATTCGATGGCGAAAAATTCCGCCAGCCTACTTCTTCAAAATGATGTAAATCGACAAAATAACCCCATGTACCATTGTTCCAACCACTGGTTAATTCTTCCGAATGGCGATCAAACGAACCCCCATACACTTCAATTTGGTGTTTGGGTGAGGAAAATCCTGTTTTTGTTTTTATTGCAATCGCGCCACCAAGTGAATTTAAACCATACACCGGATTGGATGAATACATTGCCATTGACTCAATTGCACCTTGAGGAATTAAATCCCAATTGACGGTATCACCAAAAGGCTCGTTAAAACGAACGCCATTAACGTACGTTGACAGTCCTTGTGGCAATCCCATCAGCGGTGACGCGACAAAGCCACGATAATGAATATCGGGTTGCAGTGGATTATTTTGCGCTTCGTTGACGTGTGCACTACCCAAATAACGATTGATGTAATCAGAAAGTGAAATGGTTTGTGCTTTTTCAAGCTGCTCTGCGTTCACGGTTTGGACGTTTGTTGGCAATTTGTCTGCGTCAATACCACCGCCAAGTGGTGATGTCGCCACGACATTCATCACACCTAAATCTTGCGGTTCATCCTGAGCAAAAGCGAATTGACTGAGTGTAAGAGTAAAAAGACTAACGACCATGTTTTTCATAACACCAACTACTAACTATTTAATAAAGAGAATTTTCCACTTATTCTAAAGAGCCACAATCTAAAAAAATATAGGAATTTTTCCTAAATTAAAACAAGGCGTTTAATGTACATCACGCAATGCGGCAATATTGGCAAGTTGCGCCATAGAGGTGACATTGAGCTTACTGCGAATCGTTGTGCCGTAGTTGGCAACGGTTTTATAACTTAAACATAATTTTTCTGAAATTTGATGTGCTGTGAGTCCTTTTGCGAGTAAAACAAATACATCAAATTCGCGTGGAGACAATGTTTCAATAATGGCTTGATAGCTATTCATGTTTTCTTGCTGTTGAGCGTCATCAACTAAACTGGGATCGATGTAGAGTCGCCCTGTCGCAACTTGCTTGATGGCGTCAATTAATATATCAGGATGCGCATGTTTACAAATATAGCCGCATGCACCTGCATCGAGTGCTCGTTGAAGATAGACTTTTTCATGATGAACACTAAAAATAATAATTTTTGCGCTGTCTTCTCGCATCAATAAACGCCGCGTAGTTTCTAGTCCACCAATGCCTGCCATAGATAAATCCATGACCACAATATCAGGTTTATAGTCACGATAAAACAGCAACATGTCTTCACCACGCGCAAATTCGGCAATCACGTCAATATGCGACTCCGTTGCCGACAGCGAACGAAATCCCGTGCGGACAATAGCATGATCGTCAACCAAAATAACCGTGATTTTTTCTGTACTCTCTGTACTCATAGCGGCTCGTTATAAAGTAATGTTGATGTTAATGGTCATTCCCTGCTGCGGTTGTGTTTGAATATGAAAGTCACCCTGCAAACTGCGCACTCGCTCACGCATACTCAAAAGACCAAACCCTTTTTGCACATGCTCCACATCACAACCTTGACCGTTATCGCTCATCACCAAACGTACTTGTTGATTTTCATCAATCGATAAATCAATAGTCACGCTACTCGCATTCGCATGACGCACGACATTGGTTAATCCTTCCTGCACCATTCTAAAAATATGAATACACATCGTTTCAGGCAACTGGGTAATGTCGTCGTGACAGCTAAACAGAATGTGCAAATCATGGCGCTTTTGCCAGTGAGCAATTAAATCTTCAAGCGCGGCTTTTAAGCCTAATTCAGTTAACACAAGCGGATGAAGTTGTTGCATCATAGAGCGCACCACGTCCATTAAATGATCACAAATAAAAACCACTTGATCTGTGCTTTGTTTAATGCGTGTATTTGCGTTGTTGTCTAATTTTGCTACTGTGACGGTGATGACTTTAATTGCTGTCAGCGATTGACCTAATTCGTCATGCAACTCTTGCGCAAGACGTTGACGCTCTTCTTCTTGAATAGCTAACGTATGCTGCGTTAATGCACGATTTTCTTGCTGACTAGCATTTAATTTTGCAATTAAATGATTCATCGCGCGGGCGATTTGATTCATATCTTCGCTCCAAAAATGCGGTAATTGACTCTGATAATTGCCCTGGTCCACACGCGCTAAACTTTGTACAATAATCGAAATGGCTTTTAAGACGCGACTGAGTATCACATGAATAGTGATAAAAATCAGAACAATGAGCAAGCAAAGCAGACCAAAAAACGCTAGACTCTCATCCCACACTTCACTGATTTCATTGAGTGGATTGGCTTTTATCAGCATAATTAGCGCATTGCCATCCGTTGTTATTAATGTGCGCTCAATCTCAACGGATTGCCCTGCCACCAAATTGACAAACCAACGCGGTGGAGTTTCCAGTGTTGGAGAACTTTGCTTAATGGGAACGGTTAAAATATTGCCCGAAGGCTCTTTAAGTTGAATATGTAAATGGCGAGTTTCTTTGAGCGCGTTGAGTTGCGCAAGCCACTGTGTTCGCGCATGGTTTTGAGATAATTCAAACGTAATGAGCTGGGTAGCAAGATGAATAGAAGATTGCATCTCTTGTTCAACAGCGCGTTTAGCATGCCAAAGCGTCATCACCGCCCCGACAGCAAATACACAAACAGATAATAATAAAATACGGGTATTAATCTGATAACGCAGCGTTTTTACGGTCATTTAATCATCTCAAAAAACAATTCACCCGATAAATAAAAACCGCTTTGAATTGTTTCTTCAAAGCGGTTTTTGTTAAACGTAATTCATAGATTCCCGCACATACTTGCTACATCGATTTTTATTTTGCCACCCACAGCAACAATAACGGTAATTTTAAGTTTATCTCTCTAAAACATTATCGAATCAAAAAATTTCGCAATAAATCATGCCCGTGTTGCGTCAAAATGGATTCTGGATGAAATTGCACGCCTTCTACATCAAGCGTTTTATGACGAACCCCCATGATTTCATCTAAATTCCCTTGCGCATCTTCTGTCCATGCGGTCACTTCAAGGCAATCTGGCAAATTCGCTTGCTCAATAACAAGTGAATGATAACGCGTAGCAGTAAAGGGATTGCTAAGACCATGAAAAACGCCTTTATCGCTGTGATGCACAAGCGAGGTTTTGCCGTGCATAATTTGCTTCGCATGAATAATATTGCCCCCATAAGCATAACCAATGCTTTGATGCCCAAGACAAACCCCTAAAAGCGGCACTTTCCCTGAAAAATATAAAATTGATTCGACCGAAACACCGGCTTCTTTGGGTGTGCAAGGTCCAGGTGAAATCACAATTTTATCAGGTGATAATTTTTCAATACCCGCAACCGTAATTTGGTCATTACGAACGACGGTCACTTCTGCGCCAAGTTCACCTAAATATTGCACAAGGTTATAGGTAAATGAATCGTAATTATCAACCATGACCACTTTCATAAACTCTCTCCTTCCAAACCGGCTTCAGCCATTGCCACCGCACGGAAAACAGCACGGGCTTTATTCATCGTTTCTTCCCATTCACTTAGCGGCACAGAATCATAAACAATGCCTGCTCCAGCTTGAATATGTAATTTTTTATCTTTTATGACCGCTGTTCGGATGGCAATAGCCGTATCCAAATTGCCCGTCCAACCAATATAACCGACAGCCCCAGAATAAATCCCCCGTTTGACGGGCTCAAGCTCGTCGATAATTTCCATCGCTCGAATTTTAGGCGCACCACTCACTGTACCAGCAGGAAACGTCGCGGCTAAAACATCAAACGCATTTTTGCCTTTTTTAAGCGTACCTGTGACATTGGATACAATGTGCATGACATGTGAATAACGCTCAACAATCATTTTATCCGTTAATTGAACACTGCCAATTTCAGCAACACGTCCCGTATCGTTACGCCCTAAATCAATCAACATTAAGTGCTCTGCAATTTCTTTGGGATCAGCAAGTAATTCTGCTTCAAGTGCAACATCATGCTCTGGCGTGCTGCCACGTCGACGCGTACCCGCAATCGGGCGCACAGTCACGGTATCTTCTTCAAGGCGAACCAAAATTTCCGGTGAAGAGCCTACGATATGCACATCGCCCAAATTCAAATAAAACATATAAGGTGAAGGATTCAAACAGCGCAAAGCACGGTATAAATTCAGCGGCGCTGCAGCGAAGGGAATTGATAATCGCTGAGACAGAACTACCTGCATAATATCACCGTTAGTAATATATTCTTTCGCTCGACGCACCGCGTTTTCAAATCCTTCTTGCGTAAAACCAGACACAAAATCACTTTCGTTAACCACGCGCGGACTGGGATGAAGCTGCGCTTGTGCTTGGGATTCACGAAGTCGCGTGGCTAAAATTTGTAGACGCTCTTGCGCACGTTCATAAGCATTAAACTCTTCTGGGTTTGCGTGCGTTAGCAACAGCATTTTGCCTGATAAATTATCAAAGACGAGCAATTCTTGAGACACCATTAAAACAATATCTGGCGCACCAATTTCGTCACTTTTTTGTATTTTACAAGCGCGTGGCTCGATATAAGCAATGGTTTCGTAACCAAAATACCCCACTAACCCGCCATTAAAACGCGGTAAACCGGCAACGTCAGGCACGCGATAGCGCGCTTTAAAATCCTCAATCCATTCAAGCGGATTGACATCGTCAACCGTTTCGATAACCTCATCTTCAAATGTGACGGTAATTTGGTGACCAAAAATTTTCACTACCGTTTTACATGGCAACCCGATAATGGAATACCGCCCCCATTGCTCACCACCGTGAACGGATTCAAATAAATAAGAATACGCACCATCCGCCAATTTCAAATAGGCGCTCAAAGGGGTGTGAACGTCCGCAATAATCTCGCGGCTAATGGGAATGCGGTTATAACCCTGTTTGTTATATTGATTAAATTGTTCGGGAGTCATGCGCTTAAAATCACTCTTTGTCATTGGCTAAAAACGAATCATAAATGAAAAGATACCATAATTTACAGACACACACCAAACGGCAATAACGTAAATTCAATGCGCAAATCCTTGTCTAAAAATTATTTTTACGCTACATTTAGAAAATTACGAATTACTGTAGTAGAAACGATTAAAAATCTTAGGAGTTGTCATAATGAGTGAATTGAGTGCAGAAAAATTGGGACTTGCGCATGTTGGAAAAGTATTTCACAACCTAAGTTATGCGCAACTTTTCGAGCATGAAGTCGCTAATAACGAAGGTCATGTATTGAGTAGCAATACCATGACTGTCGATACAGGAAAATTCACCGGACGTTCGCCGAAAGATAAATTTTTTGTGCAACAAGCACCTTCAAGTGACCATATTGCGTGGGGAAGTGTCAATAAACCGGTTTCAGCGGACATTTTTGATGAACTTTACGCAGACGTGATTGACTATCTCTCTGGGAAAGATATTTACGTCACGGATGGTTATAGCGGAGCCCATGCGGATACCCGCAAGTCTGTCCGTTTTATTACAGAATTTGCGTGGCAATCCCATTTTGTAAAAAATATGTTTATTCGCCCAAGTGAAAGTGATTTAACACATTTTTCACCGGATTTTCGCGTGTATAATGCAAGCCATTTTACTAATGAAAAATGGGAAAAACAGGGATTAAATTCCGATGTTTTCTGTATTTTCAACATTGAAAAAAACGTCGCCATCATTGGTGGCACTTGGTACGGTGGTGAAATGAAAAAAGGCATTTTCACCATGATGAATTACTGGTTACCACTTGAAAAAATTCTGTCTATGCACTGCAGTGCCAATGTCGGTAAAGCAGGTGATGTTGCACTGTTTTTCGGTTTATCGGGCACAGGCAAAACGACCCTTTCAACTGATGCGGAACGTAAACTCATTGGTGATGATGAACACGGCTGGGATGATACGGGTGTCTTTAATTTTGAAGGCGGTTGTTACGCTAAATGTATTGGTCTGTCACAAGAAAATGAACCTGAAATTTTCAGTGCCATTCGACGTGACGCACTCCTTGAAAATGTAGTTTATGACGCGCATTTCGTCGCTGATTACAACGATAGTTCAAAAACTGAGAACACACGCGTTTCGTATCCCATTGAGCATATTGATAATCATGAAACAACATTAAGCGCAGGTCATCCGCAGAACATTATTTTTCTAACATGTGATGCGTTTGGGGTATTACCACCTGTTTCAAAATTATCAAAAGAACAGGCAATGTACTATTTTCTTTCTGGCTATACCGCAAAAGTTGCGGGTACAGAGCGTGGTGTCACCGAGCCTCAAGCCACTTTCTCAGCTTGCTTTGGTGAAGCATTCCTGCCGCTACATCCAACCGTTTATGCTACGTTACTAGGTGAAAAAATGGCACACCATGGTGTACACGCATATTTGGTTAATACGGGATGGACTGGCGGGGGTTACGGTGTGGGCAAACGCATGAGCATTAAAGGCACTCGCGCCTGCATTAATGCTATTTTAGATGGTAGCATTAACCATTCAGAATTTGATATCATGCCATTTTTTAATCTCAGTATACCCAAAACACTCGACGGGGTGGATACACAGTTACTCAACCCACGCAACGCATGGGGAGATAAAGCGCTATTTGATGAAACAGCACAAAAATTAGCTGGCATGTTCGTTGAAAACTTCAAAAAATACACGCAAGCCAATCACGATTTTGACTTTACGCAAGCGGGTCCACAGCTGTAGTGATACCTAATTTAGCGCGATAACATAGGTTGCTGTCGCGCTAATGTCATCTTATAGGCACTCTGATACCCCTATGAAAATTCAATGGAAAAAGCGTCTTTTAGGCGGAGTTTTGTTCGCTTTTTTAGCGCTCACCGTCTTAATTTTATCTTCCCACACTAAGACGCCAAACCTCACGTTAACAACGTTAGATGGTCAATCAATAGAATTAGCACATTTACGCGGAAAACCCGTCATAGTGACATTTTGGGCAACCGATTGTGAAAGTTGTCTAAACGAAATTCCTGTATTCTTAGAGTTATATTCGCGCTATCATTCGCAGGGACTCGAAATCATTGGCATCTCAATGTATTACGATCCACCAAATCATGTCGTTGAATTTAACAAGCAACATGCACTCCCCTATCCTGTGGTACTCGATATTGACGCGACAATTGCCAAAACATTTGAAAATACCCGCGTCACACCAACAACTTTTTTACTTACGCCAAATGGTGAAATAGGTTGGAAAAAAATAGGCTTGTTTGAACTCGCGCAAATACAGCCTAAAATCGATGCTTTTTTAAATATAAATAAATGAAGAAATCTCATGCTCTGGTTTAAAGCACTGCACTTGATTGCAATGGTCTGTTGGTTTGCGGGATTGTTTTACCTGCCACGTTTATATGTCTATCACGCCATGAGCGAGGATAAAGAAAGTCGTGAACGATTTAAGGTCATGGAACGTAAATTATTTTACGGCATTATGACGCCCTCGATGCTCGCAACGTTTGCGTTTGGAGCTGGGTTACTGGTCGCAGGTTCATGGCAACTTTATGCAACGGCTGGATGGCTTCACACCAAATTGGCGTTGTTAGCCCTCCTTGCGATATACCATTATTTTTGTTGGCGCTGGCTGAACGATTTTCGTGACGAGGTCAACCAACGTAGCCACGTTTTTTATCGTTGGATGAATGAAGTTCCTGTTATATTTTTAGTTGCTATTGTTATTTTAGCGGTCGTCAAACCGTTTTAATAGCAAAATGTGCGGCATTGATTGCCGCACATTTTGCAAAGCAAAAATTACGCACTCACTTGCGCAATCCAATCCTGCAAATTGTAATAATTGGTAACACGCGCCACTTTGTTGTCACGAATATCAAAAAATGCGCCCGCTGGTAAACGGTATTTTTGACCTTGTGCAACAGGTAGACCCTCATCTGTTTTTAAATATTCACCTAGCACCACAAATTCCGCTGATGCTCTTTTACCATCTGCTGTCGCCATAATCACCATATCAACTAATTGTTCTTTATAGTTAAAATTCATGCACGACATAAACTGGGTAAACGCCTCTTTACCTATATCACGTTTACCTTGATTAATATCATGAACAACATCATCGGTAAGTAAATTTAAAAATGTATCCATATCGCCTTTATTAAAAGCGGCATAATAATTTTCAATTAATGTAATAGCAGCAGACTGACTCATGTGATTTCCTATGATTAAAAATAAATTAAAATTAACACTAAAAAGAATATTTTAACTGAGAATGAAATTTTTTTTGAAAAAACTGGTGTTTTTTTTAAAAATTGCTATAATTTACGAACTTTGCCGGGGTGGCGGAACTGGTAGACGCGCTGGATTCAAAATCCTGTGGAGGTGACTCCGTGCCGGTTCGATTCCGGCCCTCGGTACCAAATTGGTGTCCGAGACGACGCAAAGATATGTGAAAGCCCTTAGTTTCTTTGATGAACTTAAGGGCTTTTTTATTGCCAAAAAGAAACTTAAAACACCACAAATCACCGTTTTGCTACGAAAAATTACGTCCTCCATAGTCCAACCCTTTAAAATTAGCCTATAATTAGCGCATTATTATTGCTAAAGGAGAGTTTTATCATGCAACCCTCTACTATTCGTGCTACAAACATCAAAACGACATTAATGGGTATTCGACGCGCAGCCGCAGACGTATACCTTTTTACCGATAAATTGAGTTGGCTGAAACTTGCACATCAGATTGCCGTCAAATCAATGAGTGCGGTGGATACACTACAAAAAGACATAGATGCCTCAAATGATATTGATGCCACATTAAACGCTTCTCAATCGGTCATATTTTTCGATGATATTGTCGATGAAGACGTGATGAGTGAATTAGAAGACTACGTGCTCACACTCACTCAAAAATTTGAGGATGATGCACTCACGCTATTTTTGAGTGAGATGCTGGAAAAAATTGAAGTGAAATATAAGGTGTTGATAAAAAGAATACATGACTTTAACGCATTGATGAAAAATGAATTGGATTAATCTAGTTGCAATAAGTCAGCTTCACCCCATTATGGTAAGTATTGGTATGCTAACCATAGCAAACGTGTTTATGACTTTTGCATGGTATGCACATCTAAGAGAATTGCATGATAAACCGTGGATTTTTGCCGTTTTTTTCAGTTGGTTTATCGCACTTTTTGAATATCTGCTGCAAGTGCCTGCTAACCGTATTGGTTATAGCGTACTGACCATTGGGCAGCTTAAAATTATTCAAGAAGTAATTACGCTCAGTTTATTTATCCCATTCTCGATTTATTATTTGCGTGAACCGCTAAAACTAGATTATTTATGGGCAGGTTTTTGTTTACTGGGTGCGGTGTACTTTGTATTTCGAGAAAAGCTCTAAGGCGAGAGCGACAGCGTCCATTTT
>OMIH01000032.1 GCA_900299045.1 Methylococcaceae bacterium | reverse complement strand
ATTATTAGCAGCGGGGCGGGTGATGATTCAATTACCGCTGATACAGGCGATTCAATTAATGCAGGATCAGGCAATGATACTATTGTCTTTGATACTCAGAGCACTCAAAGTGCTTTTTGCAACGCAACCATTATTGGTGGGGCAGGTATCGATGATTCAGTCACACTGCCAATAGGAGATGGTCATATTGTCAACTCTCTCACTATCACGGATACAGATGGCATCAATTTACATTTAAGCAGCGTAGATGCAGATAATATTACACTGACCACTGGTACAACAGCGACGCTAGACGGATTTTCAGGATCGGATGTATTGATTGTTCCCTCAAATGCGTCTGCTAATGTCATATTGCCTAGTTCATGGACGGCAAATTCTTCTTCCGTTGTGACAGCAAACGCCCGCGCTACATTTAAACCAACAAGTTCATTGACGCTCAATTTAGCGAACATAACCGGTTATGGCTCATTAACTGTTGATGCGTCAAGTGCGTCGGGAGCGGTTACGGTGACGGGTGGGGCAACTTCGACGTCCATTGTAGGTAGCAGTGGAAATGATGTTATCACCGGCGGCGTGGGAGCAGACACCATTCTTGGTGGAAGTGGGGCAGATACCATTAACGGTGGAAATGGAGATAGTATTGATGCAGGCGAAGGCATAGACAGCATTATTTTTGCTGCAACCACTTTTTCTGCTACGGTTGATGGAGGGATTGGAGCAGATCAAATAACATTGAATACAACCTCTGCTAATACGGTTACATTAAATATACCTGATACAGATGGTATTTTAATTACAGGTGGCGGGGTAGTCGATCAGATTACATTTAGTGCCCCCACTCTTGTAACAACTACAATTAATGGAGGACTTGGTACAGATACAATTACATTGGGGAATTTCACCAATGCCTTGAGTGTGAATGATTCAACAATGTCAATTACAGGTGGAACAGGCAATGATGCTATTACATTCTTAGCCGCTACCGCTGCAACTGATACCGTCAACAGTGGGTTAGGTACGAACGATAGTATTATTTTGGGAAATTTTGCCAATACATTAAACGTAGCTGATAGCGATGGTGTGCTAATTACGGGTAACGCATTAGTTGACGCGATTACCTTTACTACCGCCACTATTGCAACGGTTGATAGTGGTGCTGGCGCTGACACCGTCACACTAAGTTTGGCTGGTGCCAATAATAATTTAACTATCAACGATGGTACGATATCAGTAAGTGGCAACACGGGTATTGATACAATCAAATTTACTGCCGCCATAACGGTAGCCACTGTAGCAGGTAATACGGGTGCTGATACACTCGAATTATTGAGTACCGCAGCTAATACTGGCTTAAATATTAATGATGGTACGATATCGGTTACGGGTGGCAATCTCAATGATTCAATGACATTTATCACAACAGCGCTAACAGCAGTCACCATCAATGGTGGCAATGGCTCTGATACGATAACTGCTGTTCCTGCTGCGGCAAATATAGCAACATTCCAAGATGTAGAAACCATTACAGCATCAGCAGGTATTACTGCCTCTGCTTATACGATAACAGGTACATCAGCAACAACCATTTCGATTGGAACAACAGCACAAACAGTAACTAATATGAGTTCAGCGACAACAACAGTGACTGCAGCTGCGACAACGACCATTTTGACTACCGGTGCTGCAACAGGGAATTACGCCATAACAGGAGGTATAGCTCTTGCGACCATTAATGCGACGGGAAGTTTAGGAACACTCAATATCACCTCAGCCGACGCTACGGGTAATGCGTTAGCCATAACGGCAGGCTCAGGAAATATCACCGTAGCTGGTGTAGGAACAACGGATACGATTACCGTGACAGGTCTAGCCACTGCTGGACAAACTTTTACAGGTACCACAGCGCCAGCTGTTACAGCCAAATTTGTCGTCACAGGTGGCACGGGTGGGCAAGTGATTGTAACGGGTTCGGGTGCAGATACGATTACTGGAGGGGCTGGTGCAGATACAATTACTGGCGGAGCGGGAGCCGATAGATTTACCATTGCAGCTACTGATTCATTGACAACCGCACTCGACGTGATAACCGATTACACCGCAGGCACGGATTTATTAGATTTAATCACGGTTCCAACGACATTAGGAGGAACGGGAACAACAGGAGCCGATTTCACTACCGCTGCTTCGGTGGCATCTACCGGTACAACATCTGCAACGTTACTTACTGATCTTCAAACAGCTGTTGCAGAGCAAATTGCTCTTGGAAGTACGATATGGGCAAATGTTGGAGATACGATTGCCGTAACATTAACGGGCGCATCATTAGGCGGAACGAACGTTATCTATATTCTACAAAATCAAGCTGCAGACAGCACATTAGATGCCGCTAGCGACACCGTGATAGCGTTAATAGGAACATCAACTGTGCCAACCGCCTTAGCTAATTTCATCTAGTTTCATTTATTTTATTTATTGTAATCAAACACAATCCAAAATATAACTGCGCTATAATCTACGATAGTTTCCCCATCCCTTCTATTTTAGGATTTATATGCATGAATGTTGAAGCTTGTACTTATGTCATTTTTGGTGCTGCGGGAAATTTATCCCGCGTCAAATTGATGCCCGCGTTTTACCATTTAGATGAAGCAAATAAACTGCCAGAAGGAACCAAAATTCTGGCACTTGGACGACAAGATTGGACGCAAGAAAAATGGCTCACTGAAGTACGCGATATGATTAAATCAAAAACCAAAGAGGCTTTTGATGAAACCGTATTTCAACGTTTATCAGCTCGACTTCACTATTTTGCCGGTGATTTGCAGCCACCCGAATACTATAAAAAATTAACTAAAATACTCGATGAATCCGTTTTTCCTAAAAACATGGCGTTTTATTTATCGATTAGTCCGGCTGATTTTGGATTTGTGGTTGAAGAATTAAGTAAAAATGGCTTATTAACACAGCAACATGGCTGGCGACGTGTCGTTATTGAAAAACCTTTTGGGTATGATTTAGAAAGTGCGCAAGCACTGCAAACACGCATTAGCCATCACATTACCGAAGAGCAAACGTACCGCATTGACCATTATTTAGGGAAAGGAACGGTACAAAATGTGTTGGTATTCCGATTTGCTAACGTGATGCTCGAGCCACTTTGGAATCGTAATTACATTGATCACATTCAAATTACGCATTCTGAAAGCATTGGCATTGATAATCGTGGCGATTATTACAATAGCTCAGGTGCGATGCGTGATATGTTGCAGAGTCACTTACTGCAATTATTAACACTGGTGACAATGGAACCCCCCGTTTCTATGGAGGCGGAGGCGCTGCACGATGAAAAACTCAAAGTTCTCAAATCCATTCGCCCCATTCCAAAACAAGCCGTCCACGCGCAAGCGTTTCGCGCCCAATATGCGAGCGGCATTGTCGATGGAGAGAAAGTCAACAGCTATTTAGAAGAAAAACACATTCCCGAAGGCAGTATTACCGAAACGTATGCGTCAATGAAATTATACATTGATAATTGGCGCTGGCGTGATGTGCCGATGTACTTGCGTACCGGCAAACGCATGAAAAAAGGGCAATCGGTCATCTCAATTTGTTTTAGACAACCTCCATTGCAATTTTTCCGCGACAGTGTACACCACGACGCGGTTGATCAAAATTGGATTTTACTTGGCATTCAACCCGAAGAGTGCATTCGTGTTGAGATGACTGTCAAAGAACCTGGTCTTGAAATGAAAACGCGCACGAGTTCACTCGATGCCAGTTTTAGAAATTCCGATGAAAAAGCCGTTGATGCTTACGAAGATTTATTGCTAGACGTATTAAAAGGCGATCGTTCATTATTCCTCAATTTTGATGAAGTGGAGCACGCGTGGCATATTGTCGACCCCATTTTGCAAGCGTGGGCAATTGAACGTGATTATGTCGCCACCTACCCTGCCGGTTCGTGGGGACCTGAAGATAGCCGCTTGTTTGATAAAGACGGCCAAGGCTGGCGAACCTCGTTAACCCCCGAAAAATAAAGCATCATCTATCATGCTGCATGGGTGAAAAATCGCCCATGCAGTTTTTTTACCTTCAATTTTACCTGTCAATTTAGAATTTTTAGAATTTGATTCGTCAACTATTAACTACGCGCTACCTTTTATATTTATGCTAATTAGTCAACCTGCCAATCAACTAGCTCAAACTGTCTGTGAGCGCATCTTAACCTTAGCAGACCAAGCCATTGCACAGCGAGGACAATTTAAAATTGTCTTAGCTGGCGGAAAAACACCGGAGAAAGTCTATTCCCTACTGGCTAAACGTGACGCACAATGGTCAAAATGGTTTATTTATCACGGTGATGAGCGCGTACTGCCGGTGAATCATGTAGACAGAAACAGCGTGATGGCGGCTAATGCGTGGTTGCATCACGTTGCGATTCCTTCGTCGCACATTTTTGATATCCCCACCGAATTGGGTACACAAGCAAGCGCGATAGCGTATCGAGAAATCATCAAAAACGCGATGCCGTTTGATTTGGTATTGCTTGGCATGGGCGAAGATGGGCATATTGCGAGTTTGTTTCCAGAGCAATCACACGATGAATCCGAATTAGTGCATGAGATTTATCATTCCCCCAAACTGCCTTCTGAGCGCGTAACACTCAGCGCCAACGCATTAAGTGCAACCCAAACACTCTTATTTTTAATCACCGGTGAAAACAAAAAAGATGCTTACTCGCGCTGGCAAGCCGGTGAAAAACTCCCTGTTGCAACCGTGCGTGCAATTGATACGCTGGATATTTATTTAGATCGCGTGATTATTGATTAAAGTGACCATCCATTCTTTGACCCATTGCAACGTTTTCATCAAAAAAATAATCGCTTGATCAATGGCATCTTTCACATCATGCGCAAAATTATGATGTGACAACGTGTCGAGCGTATAGAACGAAAGCCCCATGTAAATCGTATTAAGCCCCATAATAATCATAATCAATGCGGCAAATTTGAGCATGAGTCCGCGAAAATGCGCGTTCATTTTACCAAACGCCACACTGATAAATAACATGGTGGGCAATGTCCCCGCGCCAAACGTCAACATCAACAGTCCACCATCAAGCAGCGTAGGGGCGGACGTGGCTTTCACTGCCATGGCAAACGTGAGAGGGCAAGGCATTAAACCGTTTAAAACGCCCGCGAGTGATGAACCAATAAGACCGCCTTTTGTGCGCGACGTCGCAAAACCTTTACGCAAAAAAGTCATCGGAATAAGCCGCATTGAGCCTTGAAATTTAAACCAGCCTAAAATACCAAAGGCTAAAATAATCACCACAAAACCAATAAACATTTGCAAAAGACTTTGCACTTGACCAAAAATACCACTCGAGACCAACGCCACGCCTAGTGCAGCCGCCGCCAATCCCACCAGCGTGTAAATGCTAATACGAGCAAGTTGATAAACAATATACGGTAAATAACTGCGTGTTGACGTGGAATTCATAAAATATCCCGACACCAACGCGCCACACATTCCTAGGCAATGACCGCTACCCAGCACACCAGCCATAAAAGCCAATCCATAATCAAAACCACCAGACGCTGCCATGATGTGCATACTGTGATCCATGGTTGAATGATCCATACCTAATTTCCCTTACTCTTTATTCAAACGCAATGAATTCAAAATCACCGACACCGAACTGAGTGCCATTGCCGCTGAGGCAATCATCGGATTTAAACGCCCTGCCGCCGCAATGGGAATAGCAATCACATTATAACCAAACGCCCAACCTAAATTTTGCTTAATCACCCGAATGGTTTTTTGACTTAATTCAATGCCCGCTGTCACGGTTGAAATATCCCCCTGCACAAGCGTCATATCGGCTGATTCAATGGCGACATCGGTGCCTGTGCCAATGGCAAATCCCACATTCGCAGCGGCTAATGCAGGCGCATCGTTAATACCGTCACCAATCATGCCTACCATTTTCCCTTGCGCTTGGTAATCATCAATAATCCGCCATTTTTGCTCAGGCGTGGCATTAGCAATCACCGTTTCAATACCGACCTTTGCCGCAATATAATTTGCCGTCTTCTGTGTATCCCCTGTCACCATTAGTGTTTCAATGCCGCGTTTTTTTAAACGTAAAATGGCTGCCGCCGCTTGAGGTCGGGGTTTGTCGGAAATACCAAATACAGCGGCAATTTGACCATCAATAGCCATAAACACAGGCGTTTTGCCTTGTGTCGCAAAATCACCGGCTTTATTTTGCACGCTATCAATAACGATATGTTGCTCCACTAGCCATGCTTGATTGCCAAGATAGATGCGTTGATGGTCAATATTCACTTCAATACCACGTCCTGCAACGCTGTGAAAATGCGTACAAGACGCTAGTGTAAGCCCTTTTTCAACAGCCGACATCACTAAGGCTTTGCCCAAAAAATGCTCTGAGTTATGTTCAGCTGAAGCGGCTAATTGAATGAGTTTGTCATCACTGATCGTTGATACATTAAACACATCGGCCACTTTGGGCTTGCCTTCGGTAATCGTTCCCGTTTTATCGAATACAATCACATTGAGTTTGGCAGCCGTTTCTAAACTTTCTCCGTTGCGGATATAAATTCCCTCGCGTGCCGCCTGTCCTGCGCCCACCATAATAGCCGCTGGCGTGGCGAGACCCAACGCGCAAGGGCACGCAATCAATAAAACCGTCACCGCATTTCCAAACGCCACGCTAAACGCTACGCCAGAGAGTAACCACCCAATCAACGTGAAAGCAGATAACACTATCACAGAGGGGACAAATGCCGCTGAAATACGGTCAACTTGTTTTTGAATCGGCAGTTTTGTGGATTGCGCTTGATCGACCATGTGAACAATACCGGCTAACACCGTATCCATGCCCACCGCACTCACTTGAATCGACAGCACACCGCTACCGTTCACGCATCCACCAATCACTTTATTGCCTATGTTTTTGATTACCGGCACGCTCTCACCCGTCACCATCGATTCATCGACGGTGGATACGCCTTCTATCACTATGCCGTCTGTTGGCATTTTTTCACCCGGACGAACCAGAAGAATATCACCCACGACCAAAACATCTACATCCACGATTTCTTCGCCCTGCGCGGTCAATCGCGTAGCAGTTTGCGGTTGCAAATCAACGAGTTGCCGAATTGCCTCACCGGCTTTACCTTTAGCACTTTCTTCTAAATAACGCCCGAGTAGCACAAAAGAAATAATCGCTGCCGCCGCTTCAAAATATAAATGCCCACTGCGACGCAGTAGCGTAGTTGCGCTATACCCATAAGCAGAGCCTACGCCAAGCGCAATTAACGAATCCATATTCGCTGCGCGTTGCCTAGCCAACCGCCATGCTTTCGCAAAAAAAGGGTACCCTGCCCAAAAGACAATAGGGGTTGTGAGCGCCCACTGCATCCACTGCAAAGGGCGTGAGCGCGTCATCGCCATGCCGGCAACGATAACAGGTATACTTAAAACACTCGCCCACACACAACGATTTTTGGCTAAGGCGACGCGATGGTGTTCTTTTTCAATCAGTTTTCTGCGCTGCGAAAGGGTATCCATAGGAAAAGTTTGATAGCCTATTTTTGTCACCAAGTCGCTAACATCTGCTTTGCTTAATTGTCCTTGAACACTGAGCGTTGAAGTGCTGAAATTCACGCTTGCCGTTTTCACGCGCTCATCGCGCTTTAACACCATTTCAATGAGTAGTGCACATGACGCGCAGCTCATGCCTTCAACGGCTAAATCAATTTCTTGTGATGTGCCTTCAAAGAGTTTAGGTTCAGTGGCGGGTAAACTCGGATTCTTATTAGCAATATTGCCTAGCACCGCATCGAGTAAAATGAACAAATTCTTTTTAGGCAATCCCGCTGGATCAAAATCAATCACCACGCAACCAATAGCGCACACTGTTCGCACCCGCTTAATTTCGGGACGTTTTTTTAAAATAATCTCCAAAATATACGCACGCTCTTGATCGTTTTTAATCACGGGCGTGGAAATACGAAGACGACGCGCAAGTTGATGCACAATCTGAAAATGTTGTTGAGCCACAATCAATCCCCTTTTTTATTTTTTATTTGGGTTTGCGCGAACGAATCAGTAAAAAGAACATATAAAACGTTGCGAGCCATTCATAGCGGTATCGAAAGGGACTGAGCAACCATAATTTGGTGATTTGCTCCCAATGCAACCGAATGAGGAACAACACTAAAATGTCGTTTAAGAAATCAATAACCGCTTTCTCTGGGTCACGCACAAAAGACGTTGGCTTTTTGAGCGCCATTTTGGTGATAATTTTTGTGGCATGCAGGGTTTCTTTCACTTCAATCGTTTTCGCTTTTACCCAACGCGTAAGCGCGAATTGATCGGCTTTTGCACTGACTTTCGTGGACAGCGTTTGAGTAAAATTAGCTTTTTTTTCAACAGGCACTAACGCGCCCGTCTGTTCAAGTTCAGCGAAAATGACAAAGAGTTGTTTCATTAACGAATGAAAATCACACACCGTTTCTTGAAAACGAATGGATAATTTTTGTTGACGTGCATAGAGATTTACCCGATATACACCATCAATGGTACTAATTTTCTGCGTTACACTAGCCGCAACTGAAGATTGACATAAAATAGCGGGTAATTGAAAGCGAACATGACCTTCAGCGCGATAACGTAAAACACAGTCTTTTTGAATGGACATAATTTACCGTTTAAAAAAACGGGTCGATTACTGCTTTTTTCGTGCAGCAAACCAACCCGTTAATTTAGTGAAAAAGAATAAAACTTAGTTTTCTTTGGTTTCAGCCACTAAATCTT
>OMIH01000031.1 GCA_900299045.1 Methylococcaceae bacterium | reverse complement strand
GGTGTATTGGCAATTGTTGAGAACGGTGATGTGATTACAATTGATGCTGAAAATAATGTGTTGACGTTGCATGTAGACGAAAACGAAATAACACGACGCTTAGCGGCATGGAAACAACCTGCACCGCGTTACACACGCGGTGTTTTGGCAAAATATGCAAAATTAGTTAACTCTGCATCACTTGGCGCAGTGACTGATAATTAAACTTTTAGAGGTTCTATATGTTACCTACAGTTAACATTCCGGCTAATACCGTCATTTTTACAGAAGGTTCTTATGACAAAGTCATGTACATTGTCATTGATGGCGGTGTAGAAATCTATGTCGATCGAAATGGTGAGGAATTTACACTAGCCACTATTTTGCAATATGACTTTTTTGGTGAAATGGCTATTTACAGAAATAGACCGCGCAGCGCTTCAGCGAAAACGATTTCAGATACGAAGTTAGTATTAATTAAAAGTCGCGTACAATTAGAACAATTCATTGTGGAAAATCCATCATTTGCTGGAAAAATGATGGTAATTATGGGAAATCGCTTAGCCAATACGAATGATTTGTTAATTGAAAAAATGAATGAATATAATACGAGAATTGCTGAGTTAACAGCTAATACAGGTGAATCGGCTGTGGTGAACATGACCACTATTTAAAACTTTTATGTTAAAAGTTGGCTTGACAGGTGGCATTGGTTGTGGAAAATCAACGGTTTCGAGTTTGTTTGAGCAATTCAATGTCCCTGTTATTGATGCAGATAGTATTGCACATCATTTAGTGAAACCGGGACAGCAGGGTTTAACTGCGATTATTTCTGTTTTTGGACAGGCGGTTGTGTCTAAAACAGGTGAATTAAATCGCGCTATGTTAAAAAAGCGCATTTTCTCGGACATTGACGCAAAAAATCAGTTAGAGGCGCTTTTACATCCATTGATATTTGCTGAAATTACGCGGCAATTGACCTTATTACATGATGTACCTTACTGCATTGTGAGTATTCCTTTATTATTTGAAACGCAATCACAGCGGTTAGTGGATCGCGTACTGGTCGTTGATTGTGATAAAAAAACGCAATATGAACGCGTGCAAAAACGGGATAATTTATCTTTTTCAAGTATAGATAAGATTATCGCAGCACAGGTGTCGGCTGAATTTAGGCGGAATAACGCAAACGATATCCTAGAAAATTCAAAAGATAGTTCACCACTTGCACAACAGGTGAAAAAACTGCACAATTTCTACATTTCATTAAGCTTTTCTCAGGATACCACACGGTCGTGAACGACACTCCGATTATTTACGAATTTCCCCTTAATGAGCGCATCCGCGTTTTTATTCGACTTGAGCAATTATTTTCTCAATTTGAGCATCATTTGCAAGGCACAACAGCTGCTGATAAAAGAGCAGCCTTGATTATTTTTTTTGATATTATCGCTATTTTTAAACGCAATGATTTAAAGTCTGAAACGCTTAAAGAAATTGATAGACATAGTAATGTACTCAATAAAATTGCTGCTAATTCACATGAAAGTGTGGACACACTAAAATTAAGAGAAATCTTAACAAAGTTAAGCGATATGAGTCAGCATTTGTACGCCATGAATGGCAAAATTGGCTCGCATCTTAGTGAAGATGATTTATTTCAAAGTATCATGCAGCGTAGCGCGATACCAGGTGGTACTTGTTCATTTGATTTGCCAGAATTTCATTATTGGCTTGATCAAGATGCCTCGCTTTGCCTCAACGATTTGAATAGATGGAGTCAACCGTTTACAGTGGTTTTTTCAGCGATTCGTTTGATGTTAGATTTCATACGAGGCAGTCGATTAGTCACAGAGGAAGTTGCTCAAGAGGGCTTTTTTCAAATGACATTAGATACGTCTTTACCTAATCAATTAATTATTGTGACACTCGATAAAGCAGAGCCTTATTTTGTTGAGATTAGTGGTGGAAAACATCGCTGCACCATTCGTTTTATGAGCCAACCTCAAAACAAGCAACGACCCGTGCAAAGCACTCAAAACATTCCTTTTTCACTTAGTCGCTGCATTTTTTAGATGACATTAGTAGTTAACTGCCCAAAGTGTCAAGCGGCTGTTGAGTGGACAGCAAAGGAGCGTTTTAAGCCTTTTTGTAGTGAGCGTTGCAAATTAATTGATTTAGGTGAATGGGCAATGGAAGAAAAAAGAATTCCTGGTGAATCTATCTCCGTGGAAGATGAATTTGAAAATAGTTCATATTGAATGATGAATTATTTCAATAGTTGTGTTAAAATTTGAGAGATTAGTCGGGGCGTAGCGCAGCTTGGTAGCGCACTTGTCTGGGGGACAAGGGGTCGTAGGTTCAAATCCTATCGTCCCGACCAATAAAATCAATGACTTACAAATTCATAATTTTTCAAAATAGTTTTATCTAAACCAAAACTAATCTTACAAATACTCATAATCTACCCAATATCCTCACACTAATCCATAACAACCAATAATGGTTTGTAAGAGTCATTAACAATCTCACCAAAATTTCAGCATCCCTAATATAACCATGATGATATTTAGAATGCTGAAAGGATGCAGATATTGTTACTGCCTTGAGAACCATTTAATGCTCTATCAAGACTGTTAGACAAAGTTGATATCGAAGAATTCGTTCCACGGGATTTGCGTAGAACATTTAAAACACTGACCGGTAAAGCGGGCATCACAAAAGATATTCGTGATAGACAGCAAAATCATGCTTTGCAAGATGTTTCTAGTTTGCATTCAGGGCTACCTCATTAAAAAACTTGGTCCAAATCAAAGCTAACATATCATCTTTCCAGCCGGCGGATTTACGCATAAGTTTGATACTGGTGCGTTTGAGAGCAGGATTATTCGCTTTAGCTGTTCGCATCATATTCAATGCAGCATGACGAACAATT
>OMIH01000030.1 GCA_900299045.1 Methylococcaceae bacterium | reverse complement strand
ATCGGGAAGAATCAGAAATCATGTTGTTAAATCAATTAAATAAATTGATCGTAACAGAAATATGAAATTAAAAAAAATTAAAAACAAAAAATTTCCATTATTTTGATTCATTGAATCTCTTAGATGTCCAAGCGAGTATTACTCAAAAAGTAAAAATATAAACCAACTTTCACAAACCCATTTCAAACTATAAATAACCAAATAAAAAAATTAACCCACGTTGGAAAACTCAAATTGATATCACAAATTTATGATTTGCATTGCCACTCAACGACCTCAGACGGGGCACTCTCTCCCGATGAACTTGTCACTCGTGCAGCAGAGCAGGGCGTGACCACTTTAGCACTCACCGATCACGATAGTATTAGCGGACTTGAACAAGCGCGTCAATGTGCGCAACAACGGGGTATTACGTTTATTAACGGCATTGAAATCTCCGCGCAATGGGAAAAACAGTGTTTGCACATTGTTGGTTTACATATCGATTCTCAGCACGACGCTATTGAGAATATCACGCGCCATCTCGATAAAATGCGCTATGAACGTGCTGAAAAAATTTCACAAAAACTCGCCAAAAAAGGAATTCACGGGGCGCTCGACTTTGTGCAAAAAGCGGTTGGTGAAGGCATGGTTACACGCACGCATTTTGCTGATTTTTTGGTGGCGCATTGCCATGCCGATACCCAGCAGCAGGCTTTTGACCGTTATTTAGGTGATGGCAAAGTCGCTTTTGTAGCAACCACATGGACACCTTTTGACGTGGCTATTAAAGCGATTGTTGATGCAGGCGGCATTGCGGTGCTGGCGCATCCTCTGCGTTATAAATTAACCGCGTCGCGTATGAAAAAATTATTAGCCGCGTTTAAATTGGCAGGGGGACAAGCCATGGAAGTGGTTACGGGGCGTTATAATCCCGATGAAATCCGTATTTTAGGTAATTATGCCAATCAATTTGAATTAGCCGGTTCGGTCGGGTCGGATTTTCATAGTCCAGCCAATCAATGGATTGAACTTGGACGCCTTGCGCCTTTGCCCACTAATGTTAAACCCGTTTGGGAATTGTTTCCGTGAGAAATTTTTGGGAAGAAAAAAAACTAGAGGAAATGTCTGATGACGAGTGGGAGTTGTTATGCGATGGCTGTGGGCAGTGTTGTTTGCATAAAATTCAAGACGAAGACACAGACGAGATTTATATCACGCGCGTGGCGTGTAAATTACTGGATATTCACGCTTGTCGTTGCAAGCAATATGAAAAGCGTATCGAATTGGTGGAAGACTGTTTAGATTTGCGTGAAATGAGCGTAGATGAATACCAGTGGCTTCCCAATACCTGCGCCTACCGATTACTTCATGAAGGAAAGCCGTTATTTGATTGGCATCCGCTAATATCAAAAAAACGCAATAGCGTTAAACGGGCAAAAATGAATGTGACGCATTTTGCTATTTCTGAAACAACGGTTAACGATATGGACGATTTAGAGGTTTATATTTTGAAACTGCAATCGTAATAAGTCATTAGTGAATGCGGTAACAATATAAAATAGTTTGACGTCTGTCATGAATTTGCAATACTTTTTCAGGTGTCCAATCGGGTACAGGAAAGGATGATGAAATAAATAACGTGCCTTTACGCATCGTTTTTTTGAGTTTTTCACCGAGTTCAGGCATGACGCGTGGGGATAAAAATGCAAATATCACGTCATAATCCGCAAAGTTTGCGTCAAATAAATTACGTCGTGACGCCGTATAATTTGATAAGTGTTTGCCACGAAGCACGCTAATTAACCAAGGAATAGGCGCACGCTCCCACGCATCGACGTGGATTTGGCTAAATTCTTTTGCAACAGGCAATGCAACCGAGCCAACGCCCGCGCCTAAATCGACAAATTTTTTCACATTTTCCTCTTCCATGAGCGCAATGACGGTGAGGGCAACGTCGCTTGATGATAAAAACAACGGTACATCACCGCGCACCGTTCCCCAAAAAATGAGTGTCATCAGCACGACAACGCAAAGATATACCCACGCAGGTAAAGAAAACATGAAAAAAATAAAAACACAGGGCATAAAAAGCAGGTGAATAATCATCCACCACTTAGGAAGTCCTAAAAATCGGCTACCTGCTACAGCAAGCACACTTTGGCAAAGTAAAAAAATAGCTGGATAATAATGTAGAATAGGCAAAAAATACGCTGTAGCCACTGTCATTGCTAGCGCAATTACTTGGCATAGGAAGGCACGAAATAAAGTCATGTGAATTTTTAGTTTAGTTTGAGAAAAATTTATTTTTGCGTGATTTGCGTAACTCGTTTGTTTTGGTTATTGTAACGACTTCGGTTAAATTCATCCAACACAAGCACTTCTATCAAATATAGTTCATATTGTAAAACAGGATAAAAAATGTCAGATATTGAAATTGCACAACGCGCCATGATGAAACCCATTATTGAGCTTGCAGGGCAAAATTACGGCATCGCGCCAGAGCATTTAGATCCCATCGGGCATTTTAAAGCGAAACTTTCACTTGAATACGTTAGTAGTTTAGCGGATAAAACAGACGGTAAGTTAATTCTGGTGACGGCAATTAGTCCAACCCCTGCAGGCGAGGGAAAAACGACCACGACGGTGGGGCTAGGTGATGCGCTCAATCGCTTGAATAAAAAAACGATTATGTGTTTGCGTGAACCCTCACTGGGGCCGTGTTTTGGCGTAAAAGGCGGCGCAGCCGGTGGTGGTCATGCGCAAGTGGTTCCAATGGAAGACATCAATTTGCATTTTACGGGTGATTTTCACGCGATTGGTGTGGCACATAATTTACTTTCAGCGTTAATTGATAATCACATTAACCATGGAAATGCGCTCGATATTGATCCACGTCGCATTCAATGGAAGCGCGTTGTTGATATGAACGACCGTGCTTTGCGTCACGTTGTGGTCGGTATGGGCGGTGCGGCAAACGGTTATTTGCGCGAAGATGGTTACGATATTGTGGTCGCCTCAGAAGTGATGGCGATTTTATGTTTGGCCACGAGTCGCGCGGATTTAAAAGCGCGTTTAGGTCGCATTATCATTGGTTATAAATCCGATAAAGTAACACCTGTTTATGCAAGTGATTTGAAGGCACATGGTGCTATGGCGGCGCTACTCAAAGACGCGATTAAACCTAATTTAGTGCAAACACTCGAAAATAATATTGCAATTATTCATGGCGGTCCATTTGCTAATATTGCTCATGGTTGCAATACGGTAACGGCAACGAAAACAGCATTAAAATTAGCGGATTATGTAGTTACTGAAGCGGGTTTTGGTGCTGATTTGGGAGCAGAAAAATTTATCGACATTAAATGCCGTGAATCGGGTTTAAAACCGTCTGCGGTGGTGTTAGTTGCGACAATTCGCGCGTTGAAATTTCACGGTGGCGTCGCAAAAGACGATTTAAATCAAGAAAATGTTGCAGCTGTTGAGGCTGGTTTTGAAAATTTAGCCCGTCACTACCACAATATCACAACCCATTATGGCTTGCCCTGCGTGGTGTGTGTGAATCATTTTACGTTTGACACGGACGCTGAAATTGCGTTGCTAAAAGAAAAATGTGCGGCATTAGGGGCGACCTGTATTGTGTCAACGCATTGGGCGAATGGTGGCGCTGGCGCAGAAGCCTTAGCGCAAGAAGTCGTTAATATGGTAGATAACCGTGAAGCGGAATTTACGTTTGTTTACGATGAAAAGCTCAGTTTGTGGGAAAAAATTGAAACCATTGCCACGAAGTTGTATGGTGCAGCCAATGTGACGGCATCTGCTAAAGTGAAAGCACAGTTGAGCGCATGGAATGCAGATTATGGACTTTTCCCCATTTGCATGGCGAAAACACAAATGTCATTCTCCACAAATCCTAATTTAAAAGGCGCTCCAAGCGGTCATACGCTTGAGATACGCGATGTGCGTTTGGCAAATGGAGCAGGATTTATTGTGGCTATTGCGGGCGATATGATGACAATGCCAGGCTTGCCAAAAGTACCGGCAGCTGAACGTATTGATATTGACGATAACGGTAAAATTACAGGGTTGTTTTAAGTTGCTATAATGGTACCGATTCGTGAAGTTGATATCGGTCGATATTTTTTATTTTTAAAAAGGTAGTAAACCATGACAGAAAGAAAATTTAGATTAGTCACACGCAGTGATT
>OMIH01000029.1 GCA_900299045.1 Methylococcaceae bacterium | reverse complement strand
TCGGTTGTCACATGGGGAGCGTCAAATGTAGGTGGCGATAGTAGCGCTGTTGCCTCGCAAATCAATGCTAATGTATTACGCTTTGCCAATGAAACGTCGATAGATCCAGCCCTTATTGATGTAAAAAAAGGTGCTGGCAATCCACTCAATAATTTACCTACAGGGGGAGTTACTATCCAATCAAATACCAAATTATTTACGGTAGGTAGTGTATTAACGACAATAAATACAATTAAAGATGCAGATGGTTTAGGTGATTTTACTTACCAATGGCAAACTGATTTAGGCATTTTAGCGACAAGTACCAGCAAAACGTATACGTTAACTCAAAATGAAGTAGGTCAACAAATTTGGGTGAGTGTCAATTATACGGACAAGTTGGGGACACTGGAAACAGTTAAAAGCGCACTAACAACTAATATCAGTATTAGCAAGAAAGCCTCGATAGCAGATGATGAACTGACAGGAACGCAGAAAGCGGATAAATTATCTGGAGGTTTAGGAAATGATACTTTAATTGGTGGACTGGGAAAGGATAATTTAACCGGCGGTGTAGGGGCAGATATTTTTAAATTCAACGCCATCAATGAAACCGCCGCAACAACAAAAAATGCAGATACGATTACAGATTTTAAAAGCAGCGAAAAAGATAGGATTGATCTTTCAGCTATTGATGCAAATAGTACGTTAATTGGCAATCAAGCCTTCAAATTTGTATCGGGTACGCAATTTGATTCAAGTTTAATTGGGCAAGTTTATTTTAATAGCAAGGATCAAACTGTTTACGGCACAACGCGCGTTGATAACAAAATCGAATTTGCCATTCATCTCACCGGAGTGAAGTTTGTAGTGGCTGATGATTTTATTCTTTGAAAGAACAATTCTTGTAGCGTTCTTGTTCTCGATCATTGCATTTTCTCATTGAAATAATGCGGCGACTTTCACCGCGTGGCGTCCAAACGATAATCACCATACGTTCGTTTAACTTCCCAACAGTAATAAAACGCGGTTCATCGTACTCTTGTCTTGTATCTTGCAGGGTATATTGATGACCAGCAAACATTTTAGCATCATCAGCAAAATCTATCCCTCGTTCAAATAACGTTTTATCACGTTTATTTGTGTCAAATTCAATTAGCATTTAGTACAAAGTTTTAAAATTTAAAAAATTTATTTGACGAAATATCATGCAATTGTGAAAAATCATTGCCTAAAATTAAAATCTAATTATACATTGAATAATTTTAATCAGTTAAGTTTGTCAAATTACCAGCCAAAACGAGAGAGATACTGGGGTTGAGAGTTAAACAAGACTAATTCCCACCTGCCCACCATTCACCCACAAAAACACCCAAAAAACCAGCCGCACAGTGTGTAAGCAGCCTCAAGCTAACCTGCTGAAAAATTTGCTTATTTATGATTTTCCCCTCAAGTAAATCAACCCGCCAAGTTACACGATTGATACACACGAAAAATTCCATCGTGTCACTAGCCACGATATCTTTTTTGTCTTTAATGATTTGATTTATAATCAGATAAATTTGTCCCAATTTAGACTTATTCACTGTATTAGGGTTTTATTATGTCAAGTACGTTGTTGATATCTCAAGAAAAAAAACAAAAAAAAGAAGAAATCAATCAATTTGAACCATTAAGTGTTTCGTTTCGTGTTTTGCTTGGTTTGTATTTAATTATTCCGTTGTGTTTGCTTTTGTACGGTTTGGATAAGGCTTTATGGCAAGAGTGGTTGCATGACAATCTACCTTCGCGCCCCACACATTTTTTGTTGTTTCAAGTATTGTTTGGAACACCGCACATTTTAGCGAGTACGATTTTACTTGTGAGCAATGGAGACTATTTCCGCTTTTATAAAAAGCATTTATTTTGGATGACGGTCGCCATTATTGTCGTGTTTGGTGTAGGCAGTTTATTTATCCCTTATCGCGTGTTTTATATTGCGGTAGCGACATGGACGGTATTTCATGTTTTAAAACAACAGCACGGTGTTGCAAGAGGCGTTTGTCAGCTGCCAGCATGGGCGTACCATGTTTTGCTTGGATTGAGCGTAGCGGCGGGGGGGTTAATTTATATTGGGATTTTTTTGCATACGAGTTTAGATGCACAGATGATGGCGCAGATTCAATCTACGGCAGGTGTTTTAACGCTTTTATTGTTGATGAGCGCTTTTTATTGTCAGCGTTATGTGAACAATTCATTTGGCAGATACTTTTTGTGGATGAACGTATTGCTTGTGGTGAGCAGTTTTTATTTGTATTCGCAGAGTTATTATTTTTTTGCGATTTTAATACCGCGTTTAGTGCATGACGCAACAGCTTATATTTTTTATGTTACGCATGATTACAATAAACACGCGGCTATTCCTCAAAATGCGCTGTATCGTTTTGCAAAGCGTTATTCCATTTCAATTTTTATCATATTGCCCGTTTTGTCATTTTTCTTGGCATTTGTGCTACAGGCTTATGGCGATGCTGTCGTATCGTGGTTAACCGTGCAAGTTTTTGGCGTTGAAATCCGTAAAGCTGTGACGTTAGGGGTTTTGGGGTATTTTGCGTTAATGCACTACTATAGCGAAGCAATCACATGGAAAGTCGGGTCGCCTTATCGTCAATTTATTTTGTTTTCAAAATAGCGAAATACGATGATAAATAGCCAAAAATAAATAAAAAAGGTTGCGTAAAATAAATCACTCGGTATAATCGAAGGATTGAAATTATAAATTTCAGGCGCGTAGCTCAGTTGGTTAGAGCACCACCTTGACATGGTGGGGGTCGGTGGTTCGAGTCCACTCGTGCCTACCAAACAAAAGAAAGCACTGCAACGTCAGTGCTTTTTTATTGCGTTATTCATCAGATTTCCAATATCAGGTTTTCAGTCATGTTAGTCATTACGCTCCCAGACGGTTCTCAACGTACTTACGAATCTGCCCTCAGTGTATTTGAGGTCGCTCAATCTATTGGTGCAGGATTAGCTAAAGCAACGCTTGCAGGTAAACTCAATGGTCAGCTCGTTGATGCAAGTACCCGCATTGAAAGCGATGCAACACTTCAACTTATTACCGCAAAAGACGACGAAGGCTTAGACATTATTCGTCATTCGACAGCGCATTTACTCGCGCAAGCGGTTAAACAACTCTTTCCAAGTGCACAAGTTACCATTGGTCCTGTTATTGAAAACGGTTTTTATTACGATTTCGCCTATGAAAGAGCCTTTACACCTGACGATTTGACCGCAATTGAAGCTAAAATGCAACAATTAGTGACGGAAAACAAGGATGTGGTTCGCTCTGAATTGTCGCGTGATGACGCAGTCACTTTCTTCAAAAATCAAGGTGAAGCCTACAAAGCGGAAATTATTGAATCGATTCCTGCTGATCAAGTGTTATCACTTTACAATCAAGGCAGTTTCACGGACTTGTGTCGTGGTCCTCATGTTCCGAATACAGGTAAATTGGGCGCATTTAAGTTAATGAAAATTGCTGGCGCTTACTGGCGTGGTGATGCGAAAAATGAAATGCTGCAACGGATTTACGGCACCGCATGGCGTGATAAAAAAGAATTGCAAGCGTATCTAACGCGTCTTGAAGAAGCTGAAAAACGTGATCATCGCAAATTAGCTAAAACGCTTGATTTCTTCCATATCCAAGAAGAGGCACCGGGGATGGTCTTTTGGCATGAAAAAGGCTGGACGATTTATCAACAAGTTGAGCAATATATCCGTGAAAAATTGCGTGTTAATGGCTATGGTGAAGTGAGAACACCGCAATTAGTTGATCGCTCTTTGTGGGAAAAATCAGGGCATTGGGATAAATTTGGTGCGATGATTTTTACTTCACATTCTGAAAATCGTGATTATGCGATTAAGCCCATGAATTGCCCTTGTCACGTTCAAATTTTTAATCAAGGCATGAAGAGTTACCGTGACTTGCCCATTCGTTTAGCGGAATTTGGCTCATGTCATCGTAATGAACCCTCAGGCACACTTCACGGTTTGATGCGTGTGCGTAACTTTGTGCAAGATGATGCACATATTTTTTGCGCGGAATCTCAAATTCAAGAAGAAGTTGCAACGTTTATTGAATTACTTTACAGCGTTTATAAAGATTTTGGTTTTGACGATGTCATTATTAAACTCTCGACGCGTCCCGAAAATCGCGTAGGTAGTGATGAGGTTTGGGATAAAGCAGAAGCCGCGCTTGAACTTGCGTTAAATGCAAAAAATTTAGCGTGGGAGTTGCAACCGGGCGAAGGGGCATTTTACGGGCCAAAAATTGAATTTTCACTCAAAGATTGTATTGGTCGTGTTTGGCAATGCGGTACGATTCAAGTCGATTTTTCAATGCCAGGGCGACTTGGCGCCAGTTTTATTGCTGAAGATGGTTCGCGCCAAGTGCCGGTGATGCTACATCGTGCTATTTTGGGATCGATTGAGCGCTTCATTGGTATTTTGATTGAACAGCACGCGGGTACTTTCCCCACATGGCTTGCGCCTGTGCAAGTAATGGTCATGGTGATTGCAGATAGACATGCTAATTACGCGCATCAAGTAGTAAAAACTTTGGAATCTCAAGGTGTTCGCGTCAAAATAGACTTGAGAAATGAAAAAATCGGGTTTAAAATCCGCGAGCATTCTATGCAACGTGTACCGTATCTTGTTATTATCGGTGACAAGGAATTAGAAGAACAAAAAATAACGGTACGCACTCAGAAGGGTGACGACTTAGGTAGTTTGACGATGGAAGACTTTAGCGCCGTATTTGCGCAGGTCATCGCAAACAAAGCATAATTAACGTGGAGGATTAAGGTATCGCTGCGAAAAAAGATGAAACGCGCTTAAACGATATGATCACCGCTCGGCGGGTGAGAGTGACGGGTGCGAATGGTGAAGTGTTAGGTATTATTCCCATTGATGAAGCAAGAAAATTAGCATACGACGATGATTTGGATTTGGTTGAAATTTCACCAAACGCAGATCCGCCTGTTTGCAAAATTATGAATTATGGTAAATTCCAGTTTGAACAAAATAAAAAACTGGCTGTTGCGAAGAAAAAGCAAAAGCAAGTTCATGTCAAAGAAATTAAGTTTCGACCTGGAACCGATGATGGCGATTATCAAGTTAAGCTAAAAAGTTTGCTTAAATTTCTCAGCGATGGTGATAAAACCAAAATTACGCTACGGTATCGTGGGCGTGAGATGGCGCACAAAGAGTTGGGTATGGATGTACTCAAACGCATCGAAAAAGATTTGGAAGAGCTCGCCATTGTCGAACAATTTCCTAAAATGGAAGGGCGACAAATGGTTATGGTGCTTGCACCGAAAAAGAAAAAATAGCTGTACAAGTCACGCATGGAATGGGTGACTTTTGTTTTATTTAGGCCACGCATTTTGCCTAAATGAACTTTTCTCAAGGACCTTTTTTATTTTTATTTGGAGCAAACAAATGCCAAAAATTAAAACTAATCGCGGTGCTGCGAAACGTTTTAAACGTACCGGTAACGGTGGTTTGAAATGTGCTCACTCACACCGTCGTCATATTTTGACAAAAAAATCGACTAAAAGAAAAAGACAATTGCGTGCGCCTAATTCAGTACATCCTTCGGATTTACGAATGGCAAACCGCATGATTCCTTATCTTTAATTTTTAAAAAATAGGGAATTAAATCATGCCTAGAGTAAAACGTGGCGTTACCGCCAGAGCAAGACACAAAAAAATTCTTAAACAAGCCAAAGGCTATTATGGCGCTCGTAGCCGCGTTTATCGCGTTGCAAAGCAAGCGGTCATTAAAGCTGGTCAGTATGCGTACCGCGATCGCAAACAAAGAAAACGTCAATTCCGTGCGTTATGGATTGTGCGTATCAATGCGGCTTCGCGTATGTTTGGCATTTCTTACAGCCGTTTAATTAATGGCTTAACCAAAGCAAATGTTAAAATTGACCGTAAAGTGTTAGCGGATATCGCTGTTCGTGATATCGACGCATTTGGTAAAATTGCCGAAATCGCAAAAGCAAATATGAGTCCGCTCTAAATCGATTCGCTTTTTTAACCTCAAAAATCTGCCCAACTTGAACAGTGGGCAGATTTTTTTGTATTTACAGACACCTATTTTTAAATCTATTTTCTTCACTTACCGCGAGTTGACCCGTGTCCGATAATTTAGAAGCTCTTCTTACGCAGGCGCTACACGCGCTCGCTAACGCCACTGATTTAACGAGCCTTGATGATGTTCGTGTACATTATTTAGGGAAAAAAGGCATTTTTACTGCCCAAATGAAAGAATTGGGGCGACTTGAACCTGAGCAACGCCGAGAAGCGGGTCAAGTGATTAATCAAGCTAAAGAGGCGTTTCAAGAGGCGTTGGACGCTAAAAAAATTGAACTCGAACAAGCGGCGTTACTTGCCCGATTAGCAAACGAGCGTATTGATGTCACCTTAGCGGGTCGTGGTCAAAGCGTAGGGGGGCTTCACCCTGTTACCACCACGCTACGTCGCATCAATAAAATTTTCGCAAGCGTTGGGTTTCAAGTGGTTGAAGGCCCTGAAATTGAAGATGATTATCATAATTTTGAAGCACTCAATATTCCCGCTCATCATCCTGCCCGTGCGATGCACGATACATTTTATTTTGATGCGCACCGTGTTCTTCGCACACATACTTCACCGGTGCAAATTCGCGTCATGGAGTCCGAAAAACCGCCTCTTAAAGTCATTGCGCCCGGTCGCGTCTATCGTTGTGATTCTGATATTACGCATACGCCTATGTTCCACCAAGTGGAAGGTTTTTTGGTGGACACCAATGTGAGTTTTGCGGATTTGAAAGGGGTGGTGTACGAGTTTTTACGCGCTTTCTTTGAAAAAGATATTCAAGTGCGATTCCGTCCCTCTTATTTTCCTTTTACTGAGCCGTCGGCTGAAGTGGATATTGAATGCGTGATGTGTGGTGGTGAGGGGTGTCGCGTATGCAGTCATACCGGTTGGCTTGAAGTGATGGGGTGTGGCATGATTCACCCCGAGGTCTTTAAATCCGTGAATATTGACAGTGAAACGTATAGCGGTTTTGCCTTTGGTATGGGTGTTGAACGTCTGGCGATGCTACGTTATGGCATTAACGATTTACGTTTATTTTTTGAAAATGATTTAAAATTTTTACAACAATTTAACTAAGGCAGGGACGTTAAAACTATGAAAATCAGTGAAACTTGGTTAAGAACTTACGTTAATCCCGCTCTCAGCACCGAGCAGCTTGTGGCGCAAATTACGATGGCTGGTCTTGAGGTGGATGCTGTTGAGCCAGTTGCCGCGCAATTTAGTGGCGTTGTTGTGGGTGAA
Source organism: Methylococcaceae bacterium (assembly GCA_900299045.1). GTDB lineage: Bacteria > Pseudomonadota > Gammaproteobacteria > Methylococcales > Methylomonadaceae > UBA10906. The sequence continues at coordinate 15,125 of OMIH01000029.1, read as the reverse complement.
GTGCTGGAAACAGCGCAGCATCCCGATGCCGATAAATTGCGTGTTTGCCGCGTGAATGTTGGTGAAGCCGAGCCGTTGCAAATTGTTTGCGGTGCTGCCAATGTCCGCTCTGGTTTAAAAATTCCTGCCTCCGTGATTGGGGCGGTGCTTCCCGGTGATTTTAAAATTAAAAAATCTAAATTACGAGGCGTAGAATCGTTTGGCATGCTGTGCTCGGCAAAAGAATTAGGGCTTGTTGCAGAAGCGGAAGGCTTGATGGAATTACCTGCTGATGCACCGGTTGGCGTTGATATTCGTGAGTATTTGCAATTAAACGATAACAGCATTGAAGTGGATTTAACGCCTAATCGCGCTGATTGTTTGAGCGTTGAAGGCGTGGCGCGAGAAATTGCGGTGTTAAATCAGTTAACGCTAGCCATTACCGATATTCAAGCTGCTACCGTTACGTCAACTGAAAAATTAGCCGTTCATGTCGATGCACCGCAAGCGTGTCCGCGTTATTTGGGGCGTATTATTTCGGGTGTGAATAATCATGCGCAAACCCCACTGTGGATGCAAGAGCGTCTACGTCGTAGCGGCTTGCGTTCATTGAGTGCACTGGTTGATGTGACAAATTATGTGTTGCTTGAATTAGGGCAACCGCTACACGTTTTTGATGCACAAAAACTGCAGGGCGATATTCATGTACGTTATGCAAACAAAGGCGAAACACTTGAATTACTCAATGCGCAAACGATTACGCTCACCGATAACCATTTAGTTATCGCTGATGATAAAAAGCTACTGGCTTTAGCGGGTGTGATGGGGGGAAATGAGAGTGCAGTCGATAACAATACGCAGACTGTATTTTTAGAATGTGCGTTTTTTGCGCCTTTAGCGATTGCCGGTAAAGCGCGTCATTTTGGTTTACATACGGATTCTTCACACCGTTTTGAGCGTGGCGTGGATTTTGAATTGCAACATCGTGCCATTGAACGCGCAACGCAATTAATTTTAGATATTTGTGGTGGCAGTGCGGGTGATATTACGGCTGTCAGTAGTCAAGCTGATTTGCCTAAACGTGAGCCGATCGTGTTGCGTGAAGCGAAATTGACACAAATTTTAGGCATGGCGTTTGAATCACAAGCCGTTAGCGATATTTTAACGCGCCTTGGATTGCACGTTTCTGTACAAGCGGATGGCTGGAAAGTGATTCCCCCTAGCTTCCGCTTTGATATTGCTATTGAAGCCGATTTGATTGAGGAAATCGCGCGAATTCATGGTTATAATAATTTGCCTAATAATCAAATTTTAGTGCGTTCTTGCCTCAATGAAGCCACAGAAAGTGTGATTGATTTAGAGCGTATAAAAGATTTGCTGGTGGATAGTGGTTATCAAGAAGCGATTACCTATAGCTTTATTGATGAGCCAATGCAAAAAACGATTGCGCCAAGTGCTCAGTTTATTCGCTTGCAAAACCCTATTTCTGCCGAACTTGCTGTGATGCGTACCACGCTTTGGGGAGGTTTGCTCAACGCTGCGCTACACAATACCAATCGTCAACAAACACGGGTGCGTCTATTTGAATCCGGTTTGCGTTTTGTTCAGCAACAGGGTGAAACGCATCAAGAAAAAATGCTGGCAGGGTTAGCGCTTGGTAATGTAAATTCAGAGCAATGGGGCGAAAAAACACGCTTAGTTGATTTTTTTGACGTGAAAGCGGATATTGAAGCTATTTTTGCATTAACTGGCGTGAGTGTGGATTTTGTTGCAGAGGAACATGAAACACTTCATCCCGGTCAAAGTGCGAAAATTGTATCAAAAACAGGTGACGTTGTTGGCTGGCTAGGAATGCTCCATCCTACATTAGAAAGTCAATTAGGCTTTGAAACGCCTGTTTTCTTGTTTGAACTGGCGCAAGAGATTTTACTTAAAAAACAACACGCACGCTTTAAGTCGTTATCGAAATTTCCTTCGGTAAGTCGTGATTTAGCATTACTGGTTAAAGAAGATGTCACGTCGGGCGATATAATCGCAAGTATTGCATCATGCGAAGAACCTTTGTTGCAAGAAGCGGTGATTTTTGATGTCTATCGTGGCAGAGGCGTTGATGAGAATTACAAAAGTGTTGCGTTGCGTTTAGTATTGCAAAATCAAACACAAACGCTTACAGATACTGAAATTGATGCTATAGTTAGCACGTTCCTAGAGACCCTGACCCGACAAACGGGCGCAAAATTAAGAGATTAAGTTTATGGCATTAACAAAAGCAGATTTCGCAGAACATTTATTCGATGAATTAGGGTTAAATAAACGTGAAGCAAAAGATATGGTTGATCTTTTTTTTGAAGAAATTAAACGTTCTTTAGATCATGGTGAGCAAGTAAAACTTTCTGGTTTTGGCAAATTTGAATTGCGTGACAAAACTGGTCGCCCGGGTAGAAACCCAAAAACAGGCAAAGAAATCCCGATTACAGCGCGACGTGTTGTCACCTTTAGATCGGGTCAAAAACTTAAAGCACGAGTAGAAGCGTATGCTGGAGCCGAGTAATAATAATGAATTGCCGATTATTCCGGCAAAGTGCTATTTTAGTATTGGTGAAGTCAGTGAATTGTGTGGGGTAAAACCGCATGTTCTACGTTATTGGGAACAAGAATTCTCTGAAATAAACCCTGTTAAACGTCGTGGTAATCGCCGTTATTACCAGCGCCATGATGTGTTAATTATTCGACAAATTCGCGCCTTATTATATGAACAAGGCTACACTATCGGTGGTGCAAAAGCGCATTTATCGAGCAGTGACTCAAAAGATGATTCCACGCGCACCAAGCAACTCATTCACCAAATGGTGGTTGAGTTAGAAGCGATTTTGGAATTGTTGCGCTAAACACTGTTTTAGCGGTATTTTTTTAAAAATTACCGCTAAAAATTTAATTTCTCCGCTTTTTTCAAAACTATCACACCCTTTATTTATGACCCCACGCATCGCAACCTACGAGCGTAATACGCTTGAAACGAAAATTACATTAACGCTTAATTTAGATGGCACTGGCAAAACGCATTTTGATACCGGTGTGCCTTTTTTAGATCACATGCTTGATCAAATTGCGCGACATGGCATGATTGATATGGATGTGCTGGCAAAAGGGGATTTAGACATTGATGCGCATCACACCGTTGAAGATATTGGCATTACGCTAGGTTTAGCGTTTGCGAAGGCGCTGGGCGATAAAAAAGGCATTTCGCGTTATGGTCATGCGTATGTGCCGCTCGATGAATCACTCTCGCGCGTGGTCATTGATTTTTCAGGTCGTCCGAGTTTGTATTATGACGTAACATTTAATCGCGCGTTTATTGGCAATTTTGACGTGGATTTACTGCGTGAATTTTTTCAAGGGTTTGTCAATCATGCGGGCGTGACGCTACACATTGACAATATTAAAGGCGGTAATGCGCATCATATTGCTGAAACGGTCTTTAAAGCATTTGGTCGCGCGGTGCGCCATGCGATTGTCTTTGATGAGCGCATGACAGGAATTACGCCATCAACAAAAGGAGTGTTGTAATGTCTAGCGTTGCAGTAATTGATTATGGCATGGGAAATTTACATTCGATTGCCAAGGCGTTGCAGCATGCCGCTCCCGAGGTTGATGTGATTGTGACGTCCAAAGCCGATGCTATTTTAGCCGCAGATCGGGTGGTTTTTCCTGGTGTGGGTGCGATGCGTGATTGTATGCAAGCGCTCGATGAGCTGAATTTAATTGAGGTGGTGAAAGAGGTTGCCAATACAAAGCCGCTTTTAGGGATTTGTTTAGGGATGCAAGCATTGCTTTTAGATAGTCAAGAGAATGGTCACACGGATTGTCTTGGAATTTTTGATGGTCATGTGTTGAAATTTGCCGAGCCTCTCACCACGGTTGACGGTGACGTTTTAAAAGTTCCACACATGGGATGGAATCAAGTCAGACAAGCTGCGCATCCACTTTGGAAAAATATTCCCGATAACAGCCGTTTTTATTTTGTGCATAGCTATTATGCGCAAGTGAAAAATATAGCGCAAATTGCGGGAACTAGCGATTATCCAAATGCGTTTGCTTGTGCGCTGATGAAAGATAACGTGTTTGCCGTCCAATTTCATCCTGAAAAAAGCCAACACGTGGGTTTACAGCTTTTGGCGAATTTTTTGGCTTGGGATGGGACGACTAGCGAATCACATTGAAGGCTTATTTTCTCTACCGACGCATCAACGTCACCAATAATTTTTCAATAAAATCAATTTTCTCCTGTGTTGTCGCAAAGGATTGCACAAATTTGAGTTTATCTTGTCCGTCGAGTCGATAGCATTGGGGTTGCGTTTGCAGCAAGCCTATGAGCTGATCTAAATCAATTATCGGTTCGGGTAAGAATAAAATACGACCGCCTTCTCTATGTGCTTCAATTTTTTTAATGCCGAGCGCGGTGGCACGTTGCTTGAGTTGCGCGACGTTCAATAGTGTTTTAGTTGCTTCAGGCAATAACCCAAAGCGATCAATCATTTCAATTTCAAGATCACGCAAATCATTGGTCGTTTTGGCGTTGGCAATGCGTTTATAAAGTACCAATCGCTCGTGAACATCGGGCAAATAATCATCGGGAATTAACGCACTGACTTGCAAGTCGATTTCAGTGCCATTTTGCGTGGCGGTTTCAAGTTGTGCATGGGTGCCCGCTTTTAACGCATTCACCGCACGCTCGAGCAGTTCGGTGTAAAGTGTGAAACCAATTTCTTGAATTTGCCCGCTTTGACCTTCTCCGAGCAGTTCTCCTGCTCCACGAATTTCCATATCATGTGTTGATAGCATAAAGCCTGCGCCTAAATCGCCAGCGGTTTCAATCGCGTCAAGGCGTTTAATGGCATCGGGAGTCATCAAGGTTTTAGGCGGTACGATAAAATACGCATACGCGCGGTGATGCGAACGCCCTACGCGCCCACGTAGTTGATGTAGGGCGGCGAGTCCTAATTTATCTGCACGATTGATAATCATGGTATTAGCACTGGGAATATCAATGCCGCTTTCGATGATGGTTGTACTCAGCAAAATATTGAAACGCTGATGATAAAAATCCAGCATGATGCGTTCGAGTTCACTGCCGTGCATTTGACCGTGTGCAATTTCAAGACGTGCTTCAGGAATGAGCGCATTGAGCGTTTGCGCCATTTTTTCCATGCTTTTAATATCGTTATGTAGGAAAAACACCTGCCCACCGCGCTTGATTTCGCGTTGACAGGCTTCTCGAATTTGCTCATCGTCCCATTCATTGATAAACGTTTTGATTGCATGGCGATTGGGCGGAGGACTGGCGATAATGGAAATATCACGCAAACCACTCATCGCCATATTTAACGTGCGCGGAATGGGCGTGGCGGTGAGCGTGAGCAAATCGAGTTCACTGCGTAGTTTTTTGAATTGTTCTTTTTGACGAACGCCAAAACGGTGTTCTTCATCAATAATGACAAGACCTAGGCTTTGGTATTTTAAGTCGTCGCTGAGTAATTTATGCGTACCAATTAAAATATCCACTTTGCCTTCTTCGAGTTGCTTGGCAATGTCTTTTTGCTGTTTTGCCGTGACAAAACGCGACATCAATTCCACTTTAACGGGCCAATCCGCAAAGCGATCACAAAAATTTGCATGATGTTGCTGTGCAAGTAAAGTCGTCGGTACTAAAACAGCGACTTGTTTACCGGTTTGCACCGCTAAAAAAGCGGCTCGCATGGCGACTTCTGTTTTTCCAAATCCCACATCCCCACAAATCACACGATCCATCGGTTTGACTTGGTCGAAATCGGCAATAATTTCTTCAATGGCTTTAGCTTGGTCGGGGGTTTCTTCAAAACGAAAACCTTGTGCAAAAGCATAATAATCTTTCGCGCTAATACGCTCAAATAACGGGGCATTAGGGCGCTCTTGCATGGCACGTTTAGCTTGAATATCGAGCAACTCCGCTGCGACGTCATAAATGCGAGCAATGGCTTTTTGCTTGGCTTTGCGCCATTGATCTGAGCCGAGTTTATGCAAAGGCGCGTTTTCTGGATTCATGCCGGTATAGCGGCTAATCACATGCAGTGAAGCAACAGGGACATATAATTTGTCGTCGTTTGCATAGATAAGCGTTAAGAATTCACCGCTAATGTCGCCAATACTGAGCGTTTGAAGACCTAAATAACGCCCAACACCGTGTTCACTGTGTACGACAGGAGCGCCAATAGTTAGCTCATTTAAATTGGCAACGAGCGTTTCAAGTCGTCGCGCAGATGTTTTGCGTCGTCTGCGTTGTTGTGCTTTTTCACCCGATAATTGATTTTCCGTAATAATGGCAAGCGCGGGTGTGTTGAGTAGTAAGCCAATATCGAGCGAGGCAACACTGATGCAGTATTGATGTTCGCTATTTAAAAAACTTTGCCAATCAGCTACTTGCTTGGGATAAATGGATTCGCGTTTGAGTGTTTGCAATAACGCTTCACGATGCCCTGCCGTTTCAGCGATAAATAAAATTTTACCGGTAAACTGCGCAACAAAGTGCGTTAATCCAGCCGCTGGGTGTTTTAGATGTGCATTGAAACTCACCTCTGGTAGCGCTGAGCAAAAAGTAGTAGCTGAATGGCTCGTGTTATTTTCAATGACAATTTGATGATGTTTTTTATATTCCGCCAGTAAATTGTCTGGTGATAAAAACAAGCTATCCGGCGCTAGTGCAGGGCGTTCTTGATCGTTTTCGCGCAGTTCAAAACGGGTTTGCACCACGTCATGAAATGTCTTCGCTGCTACGTTCACAAATGGCGACGTAATAAACACCGCCGATTTAGGTAGATAATCAAATAATGTGGCAGTTTGCGTGGTAAATAAAGGCAAATAGTATTCAATACCGTTAGCGGCAATGCCTTGTGACACATCTTTATAAAAACGGCTAGTGATAGCAGGAAAGCACGTTTGGAAGGCTTGCGTAAATTGCGCAATGGCGGCGTGATCAAAGGGAAATTCACGCACGGGTAAAATGGTGATGGACTCAATATGTTCGTCAACCGAAAAAGCGCGTTGACTTTCAATATCAAAGGCACGTAATGCGACTAGCTGATTATCTTGAATTTCAAGGCGTAGCGGTACGCGACTGCCCATCGGAAAAATATCGAGAATATGCCCATGCAAGGCAAATTCACCGTGTGTCAAAACTTGTTTAACGGATTCATACCCGCGTTGACTGAGTTGACCGGCAATATCGATAACTTGATCACCGCGCGTGAAGACTAATTTTTGCGCGGCTAAATAATCCAGTGGCGTTAAACGGTGCATTAAGGTATTCACCGACACAATTAATGCACCACTTTCAAGCGTAGGCAGGGTGGTTAATGTTTGTAGGCGCTCGGATACAATTTCCGGTAGTGGTGAAAAAACGTCATAAGGCAGTGTTTCCCAATCAGGGAAATGCAAAATAGGTTGTGAATGATTTAAGAAAAAAGCCAATTCATGCTCTAAACGCAAGGCGCTGTGTGCGTCTGGCGTGATAATGACAAATAAACGGTTATGCGAGGCAATGGCGTTAGCGAGTGCTAGTGCGTCTGCGCATCCGGTTAATTGTGACCAGTTGACCACCGGTTGTGTGCGTGTTGGAAACGGTAAATCAAAGCGTGTATTGGGCATAAAAAATAAATCAATAAAATCAGTAAGTGTAAATACGGTTTTGTTAAGGTGTTATTTTAAACTGAATTGCGCAGTGCGTATTATAATGCGCATATTATTTAACAAAATTGAGGGGAGCATGTTGAGTATGACGCGTGTTTATAATTTTAGTGCAGGACCTTCTATGTTGCCTGAAGCGGTTTTAAAGCAGGCACAAAGCGAGTTACTTGATTTCCAAGGTAGCGGTATGTCGGTGATGGAAATGAGTCATCGTGGCAGCCATTTTTCACGCATTGCCCACGAATTAGAGTGCGATTTACGCGAGTTAATGCGTATTCCTGAACATTATCGCGTGTTATTTTTGCAGGGCGGTGCCTCCGCGCAATTTTCATTTATTCCGCAAAATCTTTTAGGTGATAAACATAAAGCGTGTTACGTCAAAACAGGTGCATGGTCGCAAAAAGCCATTCAAGATGCACAAAGTTATTGCGAAACGGTGATTAGTGCTAGTTCAGAAGACACACATTTTACCTGCATTCCCGATGTATCGACGTGGTATATTGATGACGATGCGGCGTATTTACATTACACCTCAAATGAAACCATTCATGGCGTGGAATTTAATTATATTCCTGATGCAAAAGGTTTACCGCGCGTATGTGATATGTCCTCAAACATTCTTTCACGCCCTATTAATGTCAATGACTTTGGATTGATTTACGCAGGCAGTCAAAAAAATATGGGACCTGCGGGGGTGACGCTGGTCATTGTGCGTGAGGACTTGCTGGAAAAATGCGCTAAAACGGTTCCCAGCGTGTTTAATTACAGCGAACAAGTGAAAAATCAGTCTATGCTCAACACGCCTAATACTTATAGCTGGTATTTGATGGGACTTGTATTGAAATGGGTGCAAGCACAAGGTGGCGTTGAGGCACTTGAGCAACACAATATCGCCAAAGCCGCAAAATTGTATGCAGCGATTGATGTGTCAAGTTTGTATTACAATCCCGTTGAGAAAAATTGCCGTTCACGTATGAATGTGCCGTTTATTTTGAAAGATGAAACGCTCGATAGTGCTTTTTTGAGTGCAGCGCAGGCAAGTGGCTTAAATGAGCTAAAAGGTCATCGCTCAGTAGGCGGTATGCGGGCAAGTATTTATAACGCGATGCCAGAGAGTGGAATCGATGCGTTAATTCATTTTATGCAAGAGTTTGAACGTACACATTAAGATTTAAATTAGTTTGAGATTACAAATAGGAATATGAAAGAATGAAAGTGTTAATTGTTGGAAGTGGCGGACGTGAACATGCGCTGGCGTGGAAAGTAAAACAGTCGTCAACAGTGAGTCATGTGTTTGTTGCGCCCGGTAATGCTGGAACAGCGCTTGAGTCAGGTATGGAAAATGTCGCGCTTGCCGTTGAAAACATTGATGGTTTGCTAGCGTTTGCACAGCAAAATGGCGTTGAATTAACAATTATTGGTCCAGAAGTGCCGCTGGTTTTAGGAATTGTGGATAAATTTCAAGCCGCAGGACTTGCTTGTTTTGGCGCATCTGCATACACCTCACAACTTGAAGGTTCAAAATCGTTTTGTAAAGATTTTATGATTCGCTATGGCATTCCAACAGCGGCTTATGAAAGTTTCACCGATGCGGATGCGGCAATTGCCTACGTTGAAAAGCACGGTGCGCCGATTGTTGTTAAAGCAGATGGATTAGCGGCAGGCAAAGGCGTGATTGTGGCGCAAACGCGTGAAGAAGCGATTGCCGCTGTCAAAGATATGCTTGCGGGTAATGCGTTTGGTGAGGCTGGGCATCGCGTGGTGATTGAAGAATTTCTACAGGGTGAAGAAGCGAGTTTTATCGTGATTTGTGATGGAAAAAATGCGCTGCCTATGGCGACCTCACAAGACCATAAAGCGCGTGATAATGGCGATTTAGGGCCTAATACGGGCGGCATGGGGGCGTATTCACCTGCCCCTGTTGTGACGCAAGAGATTCACGACCGCGTGATGCGTGATGTGATTGAACCAACATTAAAAGGTATGGCAAGTGAAGGGCATCCTTATAGTGGCTTTTTATATGCGGGTTTGATGATTTCACCGAGCGGTGATATTAAAGTGCTGGAATATAATTGTCGCTTTGGTGATCCCGAAACGCAGCCGATTATGATGCGTTTGAAAAGTGATTTAGTGCGTTTATGCCAAGCGGCGCTTGCAGGTGAGCTGGATAAAATGTGTACAGAATGGGACGCGCGTTCTGCGCTGGGTGTGGTGTTAGCCGCTGGCGGTTATCCTGACAGTTATGCTAAAGGGCAACTTATTTCAGGGTTGCCAGTCCATGACAGCGCTGAAAGTAAAGTCTTTCATGCAGGAACTGCGCAAATTGGTGATGATGTCGTCACGAATGGTGGGCGGGTACTTTGTGCGTGTGCACTTGGAAATTCCATTCAAGAAGCACAAAATAATGCGTATCAACTTGCTAAATCGATTCAATGGAATGGAATTTACTACCGCACCGATATTGGTTTTAAAGCCATACGCAATCAATAATTGAGAAAGGCGAACTTCGTTGAGGCGTGCTGTTATTAACACGCCTCACCTATACTATGTATTTTACGGTGTGAGTTTGCCGCTTTTCAACATCCCCACTAGCCAAGTAATGTCATCTTGACTCATCATCGATTTCCACGAAGGCATCGCTGTGCCTTTGCGACCGTTTAAGATAGTGGTTATCAGTAGCTCATCGGGTTTGCCCGCGAGTGCGTCTGATTTGAGCGATGGTCCCATTCCCCCTTGCAGGGTCAAACCGTGACACGCACTGCAATCGTTTTTCACTAGGGTACGCAGTTCTGTTTGTCTTTGCTCAGACGGTTCGCCAGCAAAGCAAGAACTGGTAAAACATAGCAACAAGAGCCATTTTTTCATGTTCTATACCTCATTTTGAAGGATGAATGTTGTCATAATAGGCAGCAATGTTATCGATATCCTCGTCGGTGAGTGAACCCGCCACTGCGTTCATGATGTCGGATTTACGCGTTTTGTCACGATATTGTTGTAATGCCGTTTGTAAATAAGTGAAATCACGGTCAAATAAGCGAGGGAAAGGAGCATCAGCAGAGGATTTTTTTAAACCATGACACTGTGAGCACATCGCTTCTGCTTTAGATTGCCCTGCAAATAAATTTGCGCCATAGCTACTTTCTGTAATCAAGAAAGCGGCTAGTAATAGAACTAGTCGTTTCATTATTTTGCTCCTTTCATTTCGTCAGGGGCAAGACCGCGCGTCATGTATTTTACACGACCGCGTGAGAAAATACCGGCTGGACTTTCCATCCCAATTGATGCCACTTTTTCAAATGTGCTGGAATTGTAAACCGCTACTTCATCTCCATTGTAGCCTGCGCTCACATATAAAAATTTGCCATCTGCGCTATATTCAGGGAAATAAGCGTGTCCGCCCACATCGAGCGTTTTGGCAACGTCAAGTGATTTTTTATCGATAAGCTGAATGGTTCTTGCGCGTTTATCTTTTGAGATAATATCGACAGCAACATAAGGCGCATTGGCATGCGCAGCAGGGGACTCCGTGCCACCTGAAACGGGAATTTGTTTGACCAATTCCATTTTATCTAAATCCCAAACACTGACAACCATTTTGTCACAATCACCAAAGTTAGTGCCAAATCCAAGGGTGCGACCATCTACTTTAACCGCTGAACCGCCCCCAACGTGCGGTACACAACCAGCAGGTAATGTTTTGATAATTTTACGCTCTTTCAAATCAATAGCCGCCACGATGCTGTCATCGTAGGAGGCAATCATCAATTTTTGACCGCCATGCGTTAAAAATGCGTCATGTAAATGACGACCTACGTCGGTGATTTTGGTGACAGGGAAACCGTCCTTTAAATCCACCACCCACACTTGACCCGCATTTTCAAGCGCAATAGCAAAAATATCGGCAAAAGGCGTACCGATAATCATACCTGAATCAGACGATACCATTTTGCCATCGGGATCAACGCCTTCAAGTTCAAAGGTTTTGAGTGGTTCAAGTGTATCGGCATTTAAAATCACCGCGTTATGGGGGACAAATGAACCTGCCATAATATATTTACCGTCGCGTGAAACGCCAATACCAGGACCATTCATCCCTGTTTTAATGCTGCGCAAGGCTTTCATTGAATATAAATCAATTTTGAAAATTTCAGCGGTATCGGTTTTGACGTATGCCCAACGGGGATTGGCTGGGTTGAATTCAATTATATGTGCTGCTGTACCGGTGGGGACTTCACCTATTGTTTTGTGCGTGGTGCTGTTGATAAAGACGGCTTTTGAGCCTGTGCCACGTCCATATTTTCCACGCGCCGCTACACCGATGATATTGTCCATGCTGTCAATGTCATAAGTGGGTTTGCTTGGCAATGTGCTTTCATCTTGAACGTACACCTGCACAGATTTTTTCATGTCTTCAAGCGTCCAAGCAGGATTGGGTTGTTTTGGTGTGGATTGAAGGTGTTTTACAAGACCACGAATATCGTCATCAGAGAGTTTGCCATAAAACGGAGGCATCAGCGTGTCGAAACTGCCCGTCATGATAATACTGCGCAACGCAGTGGGACTGCGCCCTTTGAGCGTATCAGCGTTCAGCGCAGGGGCAAGGTATCCGCCGTGATCTGCGCCATGGCAACTTGCGCAGTTTTCTTGATAGAGTTGATGTAAATGATGCGAGTCATCACTTGCATTAACGCCAAGAGATAAAACGGTGAATGCCGCCGTGGACAAAATTTTTGTTGTTATTTTCATGAGTGAATGGCCTCGGATAAGAATAAAGTCATAGTATAACGTGTTTTTAATTGATCGCATTCGAATCATAGCGAATCGATATTTTAATTGACAACGAAAAGGGAATTTAATAGTATCGATTCGCCATAATGAGGCAAGTGTACATGACAATCTATTTATTGTTTAGCAAAAAAATAATAATCACAATGAGGTGATAGGCGATGACTCAAGAAGAAATAGAAAAAAATGATCGTTTTTGGCTCTATATTGGAGCGTTGGTATTGGCTTTATTAACTGTGCTTGCTATTGTGAAAAAAAGTGAAAGCGACAAGTTTGAGCCAATTAAACAGCAACTCCAAGAAGAAACCGCCTTAATGAATATTCGTGTGTTAAATTAGAGGTGGAGAGATGAAATTACAGAAAATAAGTTGCCTTTTGGTATTACTATTGACATCCAGTGCTGCTGTGGCAACAGAGTATGTTTATCGTGACTTAATGGCAAATACATTGCCTTCATTGTGCATGGCAGAAAGTGCGGCACAAGAAAATGCGCAAAAACAATATACCGTTGATAAATATAGTAAAATATTTTGTCAAAAACAAGGATATGGTTGGCATGTTGAGGGTATCAAAGACACTGGGAAGTTAATTTGTACGGATTGCAAAGGCGAAACAGGTAATAAAAAACAATGTCATTTAGAAGACGTGACTGTCACCTGTAAACGTATTAAACCAGGTTCAGTGGGGATGTTACCGGGTCAAAGTTAACCGTTTATTTCAAGTACAAGAATGCGTATTACACAAATTCTTGTACTTGTTTTGCTCATTGCGTAGAGTTTTATGCTACCCTCTTAGGTATCGTTACATTTATAGGTATTAAAAAAACACACAATTATGGCAACTGATGTATATGCTTCTGTTGAGCGCATGGTCGCGTTGATTCGTTCGGAAGAACGAAAAAAGTGTACAGAATTTGGATTACAGCCCGTTCATTTTCAAATGTTAGACTACATTTCACGTTGTAATCGCTTCAGCGATACACCTGCTGCATTGGCAAGTTATCTTGGAATGACACGCGGCACGGTTTCACAGACGCTGTTGCTGTTAAACCGCAGAGATCTTATCGAAAAGCGAATTGATGCACAAGATAAGCGTATTGTGCATTTGCTACTGCGTCCTCAAGGCGAGAAAATTTTAGAAAATATTCGCACCACAGATTTATTTTCACAGGCAAATGAAATACTCAATAAAAACGAGGTATTAAGCCATGAAGATACTTTTTTAAAAGCCTTGCTTGCACTACAAAAAGCAAATCAATCGAAAACATTTGGCTTGTGTAAAACGTGCAAGTATTTCACCACCACGGAAACCGGCTTTAACTGCGGTTTGACGCATCAAGCATTAAGTGAAAGTGACAGTGAAAAACTATGTCAAGAGCACACGGTGTAAATTTATAAAACAGACACTATCAGCGCAAAGACAAAAGCAACAATGAGAAAAAGCGTAAATAACGCTTTTTGACCAAGTTCGTCGAAAATTTCGGTCTTTAATGCTTGTTTGCGATCAGTAGATTGCCAGATGTGTGTTAAACGACCTTTCCAACTTTTGCGCTGTGTGAGCGCGTCTTCTTGCGCCAAAATGTGTGTAATCTTTTCATTTAGGGATTTTTCGTGTTTCATAGTCTGCCACCTCTAAAATTTAACGTATCGGTTAATCATAACATAATGACATGACCATTTTGGCAACATTGATGCCCAAGGTGGCGTCAATTTGTGCAAAAGAAGTGGTTAAACGTGGATTGATTTCAAGCACAAAACACGCTTGAGGTGTTTGAATTAAATCAATACCAACATAACCCCATAAGTCGGGAAAGGCTTGAGCTACTCGCGTTGCTATTGTTTGATAATCGCCATTTTTATCCTCTCTTTCATTTACGCGAATTGTTTTTAAAGAAAAAATCCCATTTTGGATGTCAAAAATTTGTAAATTAACACACAGTAGTACCGCATTCCCTTGATTAAAAATGCAAGATAAGCTGATTTTTTCACCGTCAATATGGGGTTGAATAATAAACTGTTTCTCTAAATGCGGTAGTGTTTGCCAATTTTCTGGCGACATCATCAAAAAGGTATTTTCTGCGCCCGCTCCATCGATTGGCTTAATAATCCATTCGCGCGTTTTATCATAACTTTGACACTGTTTAAATACTGTTGTCGGCACGGTTGGAATCTGAGCGACTGTAAGCTTTTTAAAGGTTTCAAATTTATTTGCGGCAATGGCAACGGCATGCGCAGGAGAGGTGAGTAATTTTTTCCCCGCTTTTTCAACATAATGACAAAATTTTTCTAAAATGCCATCAAATTCGGGCGCAATCACCCAAACAGCATCTACATCTTGAATCTGTTGCCTAAAATTCACATCAATACTTAATGTGTCGCGTCTTTCCATTACGCGAACGTCAGTATTTTGCAACGCAACAAAGTTCCTAAGTAGCGCATCTACCATCATTTTCCCTTCGTTAGCCAAACTTTCAGGCACACATTCTGCCGGAAATCCGCCACTCGTCACATATTCAAAAATAAGCACCTTTAGCAATGGTTTTTGATGGTTACTTTGCGTTGCGCTATGCACTGAAAACATAAATATGAAGAATGATGATATTGATTTGAATAAATAATAAAAGTCAATTAATTGGCTTATTT
>OMIH01000028.1 GCA_900299045.1 Methylococcaceae bacterium | reverse complement strand
TATTTGATTTACAAGGACACTTTGCCTCGTATTTACCTGAAAGTATTGAACTTGGGCGCAGTTTTGTACAGCCGCGCTATTGGGGACAACGTAGTTTAGATTATCTCTGGTATGGGATTGGCGCGTATTTGCGCGGTCAGCCGCAGGTGAAATATTTATTTGGTTGTGTCAGTATGAGCCATGCGTATCCGCAATTAGCCAAAGAATTGATTATCAGTTTTTATCGCCAGCAATTTAGTTCGTCATTTTTCTCAGCAAACGCAAGGCAACCTTTTATTGTTTCTGACACCAATAAACAATTTGCAGAAACGGCATTTAGCGCTGATTATTCAACCAGTTTTAAAATACTCAATAGCGAATTAAAAAAATTAGGCGTCAAAGTCCCCATACTCTACAAACAATATGTAGAATTGTGTATTGATAATGGCTGTCATTTTATTGATTTTAATCTGGATCCTGATTTTAATAATTGTGTCGATGGCTTAATTATGGTCGAGATTGATAAAATAACACCCAAGAAAAAAAATCGCTACATCACCAAAACGTTAAATGAAAAACGTGCTGATGAAAGCGTAGCGATCTCAAGTGAGCATTGATTTTTTTCACTTCACACACCATACACTAGCCGTCTAGCCGTAGAGAAAATAATATTTAAGCATGAGGCTTAATTTTTTCGATGCGGCAGAGGCGATTAAAAAAATCCACGCGCTAGCAAATAACACTAATATAGCAAAGCTCAGTGATGTTAAATGTTTGTTCATACTAATTCCCCTCGATTCTCTATAATTAAAAAAAGCCTTTGCTTCATTTTTTAGAGGCAAAGGCTTTTTATTGAAAATTAATTACCTGTTACGATAACAGGTTCAAACGTAAATACATTGGCATTTGAAGGTGTTACAGTTACTTTTATCCAGTGATTACTTGGGCTGCCGAATGTTTCCACACGCGTAAAGTTTTTTACCATATCTTCTCTCTTTATCGACTGAAGCATCATGGGTTTATCTATTTTGTAGAAATGGGAATCGCCGTGCACTAAAACAACTTGCCCTGTAAAGGCTTTTGTTTCTGCCAGTAGAGCGGCAATAAAATTATCATAGCCGTCATGAGGCGCTAGCGTTGGTAACGCTGTGGCTCGTTCGTCCACTGTTTCTGTTTCAGGAAAATCAAATACAGGATCACCCTGTATAACAATCATAATGCCAGCCGCAGCGCCATCTTTGGCTGTTTGAAATGATTCTTTCATAAAATCGATATTCGCTTTGTCACGCGCTACATATTCTGCGTTGTCTGCATCGCAATCTGCTTGCGTACGTTTACTCTTTGTACTAATGCAATCTGCAGGATTAACTTTGTTGTTATTGCTACCTGGAATATTCAATGTCACAAATACAACATTTCCTTTTGCCCAGCGACTATTTTCAGAATATATTGCGCTAGGAGCACCTTGACGAGTTAAGGTGAGTGGTTTTGCACCAAAGCTTAGGTTAGTGTTAAACATATTTTTGCGGAGAAAATCGAGGCGCTCTAAGCTATTGTAATTATTGTTATTAATTCGATGGCAATCAGTCCATTCGTTATCACCAAGAACATACACAGTTGGCATGGTTAAACTGCTAAACACTTTCTTTGCATCATCTGCAAGTGTTGCATCTGTACAAAATGAACTGCCATCTTTTGTGTCACCATCAAAAATACTAAAACTGACTTTTGACGCATTAATACTTTTTATAAGGCGTGTAAGTGGTGTTTCAGTGCTACTTGTTGCGGTGGTGTTATCACCGTTTTTGGCATAAGGCATATCTCCCCAAAGAGCAAAACTAAATGTAGCTGGTGCTAATTTTTTGACGACAGCGGCATGTGAAGTACTGGGTGCGAGCGTATTGGTTAATAACGTTATCGCCACCAGACTCAGTGAAGTGAAATTTTTGTGCATATCTAATATCCTGATTTTATTAAAATAATTATGTTTTTCAACACTTTTAACATTTTTTAGTGACCATAAATTAAGTATTAAAAAACGAAAGTGATGAATCAGCTAAATTATAGGCATTCAATTATGACAAGAGTGTGGCATGAACAATGTTTTAAAATTGAGCGACAGATTGTTATGTGATATTTACAATCAACATAGATGAAATTGGCATTGTCATCATAGTGTAAAAAATACAACGTAGATTGCTGATCCACTGGACACGGAAGTTTTCTGGGATTTTGGGGGGATAGATACGAACAACATCACGTTATTTTAAATACGAATTTGATCCACACGAGAAATAAACATGCAAAAAGAATTATGGTTACTGCGTCATGCAAAATCTGATCGTAATAGAAAAGTCGATGATATCAATCGTCCATTAAAAAAGAGAGGTGTAAAAGATGCCATCAATATGGGCATCTGGTTAAGAAATCAGCATTTATCGCCAGATATCATTTTATGCTCAACCGCAAAAAGAGCGTTTGATACGGCTAATTTTGTTTTCAACAGTGGAGAAAACGATGATGAACGTATGATTGTGCTGCATGAAAATTTGTATGATAGCAATGTAGATGCCTTGAAATCGGTGCTAGCCAGTTACGAGGAAACGGTTCATAAAATCCTATTGGTTGGTCATAATCCCGAATTAGAAGATTTTTTGATTTATTTGCTAGGGCAAGAGGCATTGCCAGAGAACGAAAAACTATTTCCAACTTGTACACTTTTTCGTTTGTCCCTAACCGCTAGCTGGCAGGATTTACCTGCACAGAGTGCACAACTTATATCAGTCGTCTACCCTAAAACGTTAGTGGAATATGTTAACTCTCTCTAGCTCACACCCATTTCACTGCATTAAAAAAACAAAAAAAGAAAATTTGCGGATATCTGAAATAAAATTGTCATAATAAAAAGGTAGTATGTAGCAGTAGTTTTTTAAGCGACTTTCTAAATGTTTCAATTCTAGGTTTCTCTCAAAACCTACTTTATTGTGAATAGCTCTCATTGCTACGCATTGAGAGCTTTTTTTTAGGTGTTAGATTGTTGAAAAATTTTTATGCGTGAATTGTAGTTATTGTTTTTTGATTTTTTACATTTATTTTAAGTGTCGAATTGAAATGTTTATGAAATGAAGACCTTTTGTTAAGTGAAGATATGAAATATTTTTTAATCACCGTTTAAAGGAAAGTAATATGAAATCGAAAATGCAGTTAAAACATGTAAAAATTTTTGCCTTAGAGTCTAATTTATCCTCTTTTCCTTCTTATGTCATCTGTGCTGCGGAGCACATTAATGATAGCGATATTCGTGGGGAGAGCTTTTTGCTTTATATTACTAAAGGCATTAAAGCAAGATTAGTTGCCATGGAGATCGTTATTTCTAACAATTTATCCGATCCAGCATTTTTTTCTGATATAAACGAAGATTTTGTGATTGAGGAATGCCTTAATCAAGGTAAGCTTAATATGCTTGACGTGAGCAAAAATAAAATGACCTATGATTACCGCCCAGCAATAAAAAATGTATTTGAGGTTGATATTACCTATTTACTTCATGGCGATTTTGGGCGTGAGAATATCAAAAGTAAGCTCCAGTTAATAGGTGAAATGACGCAAATTGAAGCGATTAAACAATACATTAATATGCTAAATAAATATCCTCATGCCAGCTTTACACCAATGAAACTACCTAATGTAGAGATCTAGGTTAAGTTATGTATCGAAAATACATCATCAATATGTCATAAAAATGTCATGTTTGTATTGTATAAATTCGTTGCATTATAAATCACATGAAATGATGTTCATGTTTTTGAGATTACAATAAATTTTTTACCCATTTATATCATACATTCCCCTATAACTTGTATGACTCACAGCTCTCAATGCTTTCAGTGTTGGGAGTTTTTTTATTTTTCATTTACCAAAATAGACAGAAGACGATTTATTATTCGAATTTTTACATTGTCACATTACTGTCATCTCCATCATTTACGATTTCAACTTGTATTAGCCACATTTATTCACTATAAGAGCAGAAGGAATAATATTATGTACAACAATGAATCAAAGATTATATCGGGAGCAATGTTGCTCATTGGCTCGGCGCTGATGCTTTCAAACAACGCTCAAGCTGCGACGCAGGCCGAAATTACAGCGGCAGAAACGCCTAAATATTGGATTGATAAAGGTCAAGCTAGTTTAGACCTTGCTGATAGAACAGTAAATAACAAAAAAACAGCAAAAAATGTCATTTTGTTTATCGGTGACGGTATGGGCATTTCCACTATTACTGCATCAAGAATTTTTGAAGGGCAAACAAAAGTAGGCAATCGTGGCGGTGAAGAAAATTCGTTGAGTTTTGAGCAATTTCCTCATGTAGCTTTATCAAAAACGTATCAAGTAAATCAACAAACACCAGATTCTGCACCGACTATGTCTTCAATGATGACAGGTGTAAAAACCAATGACGGTGAACTGTCTGTTAATGCGAGTGTTGCCAAAGATGAGCCTGATGCAACAGTGATTGAAGCAAATAAAACGGTTACTTTACTTGAACAGGCTGAATTGAAAGGTATGTCAACAGGTATTGTGACAACTGCGCGTTTAACGCACGCAACACCTGCAGCGTGTTACGCGCATACGTCAGAACGTAATTGGGAATCCGATGCGGATATCACAAAAACGGGTGCAACGGTGAAAGATATTGCATCTCAATTGGTGAATTTTAATATCGGTAATGGCTTGGAGGTAGCATTAGGTGGAGGACGATCTTATTTTATGCCAAATACCATGACAGATCCTGAAGACACAGCGAAAAAAGGGTTACGTAAAGACGGTATCGATTTAACGGCACAGTGGACTGGAAAGTACAAAAACGCTGCGTTTGTTTATGACAGAGCGGGCTGGGATAAAATTGACGTAAAAAACACTGATCATCTACTCGGGTTGTTTGAAAGTACAAATCACATGGAATATGAAGCGGATCGCTTAAAAGATACAGGTGGCGAACCTTCATTGACTGAAATGACTGAAAAAGCGATTCAAATTTTATCTAAAAATAAAAAAGGTTACTTTTTAATGGTCGAAGGTGGTCGTATTGATCATGCCCATCATGCAGGTAACGCATACCGTGCATTAACTGAAACGGTTGAATTATCAAATGCAGTGAAAAAAGCAGTTGAAATGACGGATAGTGCTGCAAACGATACGTTAATCATCGTAACTGCCGATCACAGTCATACCTTTACCATTGGAGGTTACCCACAACGCGGAAATCCAATTTTAGGTTTAGTCACCTCACCAGGTAAAACCACGCCAGATCTTGCTACAGATGGCAAACCTTACGCGACATTAAGTTATGCAAACGGTGGAGGATATCGTGCAACGCGTCCAACGTTAACAGCTTCAACAAGCATTCCGGCGACCAGTAGCGCTCCTGCTGCGGCTGATTTGAGTATTTTAGATACTATGCACCCTAATTTTATTCAAGAAGCGACGGTTCCATTAGGTTACGGTGCTGAAACCCATGCCGCTGAAGATGTTGCTATTTTTGCTAAAGGCCCAAGAGCTTATCTATTTCATGGCATTCAAGAGCAAAGCTATATTTATCAAGTAATGGCAAAAGCGTTGGGTATTACGCCAACTGTTTATAAATGATTTATTTGAAATAAAAATAATAATTCCCTCATTGTTTTTAAAGCGCACGTTGACTAAGTGCGCTTTTTTTATTTAAGGGAAAATGAAAATAAGGAAAGATCTATGCGCAATACATTTTCGTCATCTTTTATTTTGTCTGCATTGTTACTGGGTGCTTGTACACCTTATAAAAGTGCGTTATTTCCACTTCAAACGATTGAAAAACTACCAAACGTGGCTATTGAATTTGAAACAACAATTACTCAAGCAGATCACAGTGAAAATCATTATCGATGGTATTTTTGGCGCACAGATAACGTGGTAGAAATACGAAATCCTCAAGATAATTCGAGTGAAATTTGGACGAAGTTAGCCAATGGCCAAATAGAATATTCCATTATTTTTCATGATCAAAAGCAGTCAATTGACTACAATGCGGTGGATTTAGAGATGCTGGGTGAAGTGCCAAACTGGACAAAAACGACGTTGTTATGTGCGCCTGAAATGTTGGCAACATTAGTATCCGATAGGGATGAAGCGCTTTTTAATCAAGCAGCGACGCATTATAAAACCAATTTACCCAATACTGTTTTTGAAGTGACTTGGCTTTCTCAACAGCAAATTCCCGCTATGATCAAACGTGAGACAAATGGTCAGGCAACAATAACAAAAATGGTTGCGTTGGAACCTACGCAAAAGTCGATGATTGCCAATCCAGAAGCCTCATCCTACTACCATACTATTTTCGCTGATATTGGCGACAAAGAAAATGATCCGTTTATCAAATCCGTGATGCCAAAACTCAAAGGCTCGCATGAGCATCATGAACATGGAGAATAGTTTCTAACATGAGTAATGTTGTATT
>OMIH01000027.1 GCA_900299045.1 Methylococcaceae bacterium | reverse complement strand
CTTCCTTAAACATTCGCCGCCAAGATTTATTCATCTAACCATCATCTCTTTATTCTTACCTCGAACTCAGGTTAAGTAAGAAAACCACACGGACGAGGTGTAATACGATTGGATATTGAAGGTCTAATAAAAAAGGACGCGGTTAAACAATCCATTTTAAAGTATTAATCAATAAAGCAAATCCAAAGCTTTTAGCGGTAGTACACCAAAACCTCTGATCGTTAGCGAGCTTCCCATGCCTATTGCACAGTAATCATGACTCAATAAATCGCGCCCAAACGAAGATGTATTTAACCCAATTAGCACACCACTTAAATCTAGTTGCGGTGACGTCACTTTTACTGTTCCGCTTAAGCCAAACTTTGACGCAGCTTGTATGATATTAAATCCTGGTACCGAGTCTTTCCATGTCAGAGGTTTATCACCACCTTGTATCAGTTGATTCTGACTTCCAATGAGGGAATTGACGTGAATAAATACATCTCCACCATGACCACTATAAGCATTAGCTTGCACCATACCGTTATCAATGACCAATGCTGGCGATGATACAGTAATATTTCCACCATTTCCTATAGACGAGGTGACCGATGTTGTTATCGATGATTGTTGTAAATCTATGTAATCACCTGTGTTGAGATTGATGGCTCCTCCATTTCCTGAATTGGCCTGTGTGCTAATAGAACTTAAATTCATTTGTAAACTATTGGCTATTTGCAAAGTAATATTACTCGCATCGGCATTTTGAGTCGATTGTGCATTAATCACTGAATGATCGGAAAGACTGAGATAAGGTGTTATGATGTCAATCTTCCCAAATGCGATGGGTTCACCATCGAGAACGGCACCACGATTTTGAATGCTAATTTGTGCTTCATTATTGAGACTAATGTGATTGCTCGCATTAATGTAAATATTACCTACTTGCCCTGTACTATCTGGACTCGCTGCAGAAGCAATTCCCGCAAGGTAATCGCTATTTTTGGCATCAATATCAATATTTTCAGCATTAATTATTACATTTCCAGCTCTTCCCTTGCCGCGTGTATTGGAAGTAATACGCCCTGCATTGTCAATAATGAGTTGTGATGCTTTCACATCAACAGTACCGGCATTCCCTTTTCCATTATACGTATTTGATGCAATACCAGTATAAATTGCACTGTTATTGCCATTAATATTAATTTTATTTGCTACCACACTGACGTCACCGGCATTTGCATCACCAGTTGTATTAGATGCAATCCGTCCAGATTCAGTTAGCGTTAACGTATTAGCCATAACAGTCACATTTCCAGCATCACCATTCCCAAACGCATTGGATGAAATTCCGGTGAATGCAGATTGAGCACTTTCTTTTCCATTGATATTAATCACATCGGATTGTACTTGCACCGCACCGCCTTTTCCTTTGCCAAAACTACTTGAATCAATTGTACCTGCGTGAGTAATGGTCAATTCATCGGCTTTTACTGTAACTAACCCTGCGTTTCCTGTAGCAGTAGAATTAGAACTTGAATCAATACCCGTTTTTTGCCCATCAATATGCAAGGCTTGTGTGTTTATATCGACAATACCGGCATTACCTGTGCTAGAGGTTGCTGAACTAATTACGCCACCATTAATTAGGGCGATTGAATTCGCTGTCACGCTAATATTCCCTGCTTGACCACGACTATCAGCATTTGCGCGTGAACCAATCCCGGTGGAACCAAACGTATTGCTTTTCCCGTCAATAGTCAAATCCCGCGTAACCACTGTGACGGAATTCGCATCCCCTGTACCAAAGGTACTCGAATTCATTTCCGCCCCTCCTTGAATAGTAAGCGAGGTAGCTTGTACGTTGACTTTACCAGCCTGTCCTGTGCTTGTAGCATTAGCCGCAATTCCTGTAAAAGCATCTTTATTATTGCCATCTAATACGATGTTATCTGCTTTAATGCTCACCACACCCCCAAGACCCGACCCATTACTACTTGCTGTAATTTGGGTAGTATCACTAATAGCTACTTTTGTTGCTGATATATCGATATTACCAGCATTGCTCGCACTGTAAGTATCGCTTGAAATACTAGACGCAACCATACCAACATCACCCCCTAAGAGTTTGATGTTTCCTTCATTTGCCGTCAAATGAGAATCGTGTATTTCGACTGTTTTTGCGGCTAACTCCAGCGTTTGATTGTTGTTTACAGTTAAGTCGGTACTATCAACATGTAAAAAACCGTTATTGTTTAAAGATGCGGCGGTTAGACCAAAATTTTCTGGTGCACTGATACTCAAGCTATTAGTGGGAGTTGCCATGCCGTAAGGTGTGCCATCTAAAAAGTGTAGCGTATCAACCGCCCCTGCATGAAAAGCGGCTGGAACGTCAATCTTTGATTGATATCCAAAGACAATACCTGACGGATTAATAAAATAAAAATTGGCATTACCTACTTGTGAACGCAGCAAGCCGTTAATGGATGACATTTCACCACCAGTGACACGCGTAATCACATTAGAAATACTATTAGGTCCTGTAAAGGTAGCACTTTCACCACTATTAACATTAAACGCTTTAAAGCTATGAAAAAGATTTATACCATTTGTTGTACCAAGCGATGCGGGTACCGTAAATTGACCACTTAATGTTTGAATCGGTCCCATAGTCCCATCAGTAACTGCTTGCGCATAAAGCCAAGAAGGTGAAAATGAAACCGCTAATGTTAAAAAAACGTAATATGTTTTCATAACCAGTTACCCACCAAAATAAAAGGTGACCAATAAAAAGGATGTTTCATTTGCGTATGCTCAAGCAGTTTTAATTGTGCTTGTTGCAGTGCTTTGACTTTAGTCATGTTTTTATCAGTTAAATTTTTATAAAACTGTGTCATTAAATTAAAAGCCGCTTCATCTGAAATAGGCCAAAGTGTTCCAAGTGAGCTACGCGCATGCGCTTTCAGTGCAACCCCGGCAAATCCTAACGGTGCGCGATCATCGCCCTCCGCTGTTTGGCAGGCACTTAAGGTAAGTAACTCAACGGGTTCTTTTAAAAATTTATCGGACTTCAACAACATTTCAAGTTCATTGATATGCAATAAATCATCATAAGACATTAAAAAACTGTTTTCTGCGCTGGAGCCAAATACCCCATGCGAGGCAATATGAACAATTGCATAAGGAGATAACATCACCTCTTCTTTGAAATGTGCTAATGTGAAGTTATCATCGAGTAATAATGTATTTATGCTTAATTGTTCACTTAATGCACTTACTTCTTGCTTTACTCCTGGTAATTTTAATTGTTCTCTAACACCCGCAATAAATTCTGCAGAGCGCATTAATTGAGCAATGTCACCATGATTTTTTTTCACCAATTCGCGTAATCCCCTTCCTTTTTCAATAAGATTCCTAGAATTATCGGTTTCCGTTGATGCGGTTTCTTTTTCAGTTTCTATATCCTCAACATGAATGAATCCACCCACTACAGGTGGAGGTAATTTCTCTACTACGCTACCTGGATTACTCATACCAAGTAATAGCGTTGAAAATTTTTTGCGTTGGACAGGTTTTGGATCGAATAAGGTTAAGCCCGGAGATGTTGCAACAGCATATTTTTCTATCAAATAGTGTTTTCCATCAAATAGCGCAGACATAGGCAATAATCGTAGTGAGCCATCTGGTACAAACACTAACGTTTCAATGTTTTGCTCTTGTAATAAATTTTCAGTGGGCGTCACAAGCCAATTATAAAGTTTAGATGCGTTCGATGGCATTCTATTACGTAGATTGCGTGCCATTTTTTGTACTTGCGAATTAAATACCGATGCCTCTACTGGCACAACAAATTGCGATAATCCTTTTTTAGTGCTTACTAGAATTTCTAAACGTTGAGGCAAAATAATAGGATAAATGATGGCAGTTTTGTCATCCATGTCCTCAATGTTTTCACGACGTGCATTTTCAACCGTACAGCGCCCTCCTAGAAAATCTTCAAGTTCGGTTTGTTTGATAAGCTCAACCGTATCACGGGCTGTTTTCAAATGCTGTTGTTGAAGTTCTCCCGTTTCTTGTTTTGCTTGTTCAAGTAGCAAATCGGCCAGTCCTAAATAAACTGGCTCAAGTGTTTCACGAAAGGATGATTTTCCATTTTGATAGTCAACTGGAATGTCTTGACGAATCATTTCAAGATGCTCTACAGCGCGTTGATATGCTGCTCGAGCAGATTGAGTTTGCTTATTTTGACGCAATAAACGCCCTTGTCGCCATTCTAAAGAAAACAACACATCACGCTCCTGAGCATTTTGCATCAGAGCTAATGCTTGCCACGTTAAACGCAGTGATTCATCGTAGCGTTTTTGATCTTCATAAAGCGATGCAAGCGCATCAAAACTCTCTGCTTGCAAACGTGGCGATGATGCTAGTGTGTTTGCTCTGTCAAACGCGTAATAAGCAAGCGATACTCCCTCATCTCCTAGCATACGCGCCTGCTCACCTAGATTGAGATATAATTGAACTTTTTCTTCTGCATTGCTGAACAAATCTAATTGATCGCTTATTTTCTGTAACTCATTCAAATGCTCGGTAGCGGCTAAGTTTCGTGCCAAATTAAGACGAATACGAAAAGATAGCGCCGTATTATCACCAGCAAGTTGCGCAGCTCGAGTATAATAATCCTGTGCTTGTTTGTTCTCATGCTCGCTACTATAAAGATTACCTAACCAATTTGCATACTGCGCTTTTTCACTGCCTTCTGATTGCTGATATGCTTTATCCAGTAGGGATCTTGCTTCACTGTAGCGATGCAATCGTACATAAATTGCACCAAGTTCACCTGCTGCCTTTGCTTGTTGTGCAAGTGTTTGTGCCGATGATTGCGCTTGAAGTAAATTTTGTTCGGCTTGATAAATTAAACCTTGTTGCTTACATTCTAAGCCTTCATATAGACTAGAACTAAAATCAGAGGCATGAGCAACATTGAAAGTCAGCAGTAAACTTAAAAACAGCCGTTTAAATACTATGTAGATCATTAAAATGCCTCCCATTTCACTTGAAAATGAATGCCTTCATCTTGCAAATTAGTATGTTGACGAATTTGTGGAGCATTGATTTTATGTGCCCAATAAAATTCAACATTAAGTTGATTAAATGTCCAATTTAATCCTAAACCAGTTGAATGCAGAGACTTTACGGATTCATTTTGATTCCATGCACGCCCATAATCCATGAAAGGGACTAATGTAAGACGATGCGAGGCACTTGTCTCACCAAATAAAGGGTAATGAAATTCAATGTTTGAATTAAATCCTTCATCACGCACCAATTCATTTTCTCTATACCCCCTCACCGTGTTTACACCACCTACAGCTATTCGCTCAAGAGGAAGAAGTGCATGATTACTGAGCTGAATATTACTATGCAAAACTACTTGCGAGCCATTATCGAAGAGTTGATGCGCATATTGCCCTTGTCCTAGCCAAGAAAAAAACTCACTACTCGGATGAGAACTATTTTGCACTGTCGCGCCCAGTGCATCTAGCCCTACACTGAACGTGGAGCGCAGCGCTAAAACTTGTCTTTCCATTCGCTCAATGTGTTCTTGATAGAAACGAATAACCGTAGCTTGCGTATGACCACTTTCCACCCCAGGGATAAAAGAATAAGGGCGATCTAACAACATTGTGTCATTTTTACGTAATGCAAAACTACTCCCAATAGTGAGTTTTCGTCTTAAACTTTCAACAATAGGATAGCTAATACCTACTTCAATATTGTGAACTTGGCTAGTAATATCTAGTGGTTTACTAGCATTTTCAATAACGGATGAATCACCTTCAGAAAAATTAAAATATACTTGCATCCCACGATCAAAAATCGGAACACGCCATCCACCACTATATAACAATGCACCACCACTACCTTGAAAAGTAAAATCCAATTGATCACCAAGTCCCGTTAAGTTACGAACCCAACTGCTAAGACCGCCTCCTTCGGCGCCAATAGACGGTGGGCGATAGTTATTGCTAAACAAAGTCACTTGATAGGGTTTTGCACGAATTACATCGATATCGAGTACACTACTACTTGCATGGGCAGTTGGCAGTAAATTTCCTTTCATACTAGAAATAAGAGGATCAACTAGCAATAATTGGAACTTATCTTGCAACTCCGTTACGTTTAAAGGGCCATCTGTAAGTAAACGATTTTTAATATAGCCTTCGCGCAAACGCTCTTGACCATGAATTTGTACATCGTCGAGTTTTCCTTCAATAATATCAAAATGAAGTACACCATTTTGCAAGGCATCTTTAGTAATTCGAGCTCCTGAATTGATATAACCATGATCAATGTAGTAGCGTGTTATTTGTTGACGCAATTCTTCAAGTTCATCAATACGAATTTCACGCGCAGTATAGGGCTGTGCAATATGTTGCAACGTTTTTTCATCAAAAACCGTATTTCCACTAAATGTATATCGTTCGATGATCATTTTTTCTCGAGTGGAAACGATTGTTCTTTTATCGGGAAAGCTTGGCAAGCTAAATGTTGATTTTTGTGATAGATAAGAAGGGCGAACAGGTAACATGGCACTAGGGCGATCATTTGATTCATCACCGCCTACTGCCCATGAATTTGAGGTCATAAAAAAAAAGATAAAACCCAAAGAATAGGTAATTTGAGTGATTTTCTGCATGATCAATTATTCTTATTCTCAAGTAGTTATTTTGCTGTGTTGTATGCTCAAACGCCTGATGATTTAGGCTTCAAGAAAAAACAGTAAGGTTGAACTCTTAATTCGTTGAAAGAGCCTATTTTTACTGATTTCTGGCGTGTTAGTTGGGGTTCTAAATATTTTTGTGATTAGCCATACATTATTTCATTAAACGTTTTCGTTAACCAAAACGTTGGTAGTACATAACACTAAGGCTTTCTTTGCTAAAATTTTCATTATTGCGTGTTTTATCTATTTAAAATAGTTCTATTCGTACAACTCTCAATAATGTTAACGACATTGGGCGATAATAACGCTATTTTCTACCACTTTATACACAATACGATGTTCAATATTAATCCGCCGCGACCAATAATAGCCAGACCAATTATGTTTTAGCGGTTCAGGTTATCCAACACCTGTAAATGGATGGCGCAAAATATCAGTAATCAACAAGTTGATGCGTTTTAATATTTTTTTATCGGTTGTTTGCCAATACAAATAGTCTTCTCACGCAGTTTCAGCCCACGATAAAATCATGATTCACTCAAGTCATGTTGCACAAAATTACTCGCTTCAATTTCAGCAATCGCTTTATTTAAACGCGCTGAATTTTTAGAGCTTCGCTTTAAATAAGCTGTTTCTTCATAAGCATTGAAATCTTCTAATGAAGCAATTACCGCCGATTTACCGTCAGGGCGTGTCACTAAAACTGGCACATGATCATCATTCACACGGTCAAATGTATGAGCTAAATTAGCTTCAAAAGCTGAATAACTTAATGTATTCATTTTTCAATCCAATCCTCTGTTACACCATTCTAAACACTTCAACGCCGTGATTCTTTAAAACCGCTTTCTTAGCGACGTATTAATTCATAACGTACAATTTTCATAGGAATTATAATTCCTCTTTAAAAATTTAAATAGCACTTTGATTTTTCGAATATAAATTCATGCTTAGTCTATTTATTTAGTTCTTTTAAACATGACTCAAGTACTCGTATAGCAGTATGGCGAGACCATTGAGTCACATTATCTAAAACTTGTTGAACTAACTCCGAGATGTCATCTGGCATTACTTCTTCTTTACTAGAATTAGTATTATCAAAGTCGACAGTTGTTTTTTCCGTCTCTGCTTGATTTTCTTCATTAGAATCATTATTGCTAATTGATAGTAATTCTTTCTCCGTTTGAATTCTCGCTTTAACTTCGGCAACTGAAAGATTTTTATTAAGTGCGTATTTATAAACTTTATCTGCAACAATTCCGTTCGTAGGCGAGCTAATTTCGTAACATGCGGTTAATGAAATTCCTGTGCTATCTTTATCTTTAAAATAATTTGCAAAGTGCATATAACGATTAAGAGTTTGATGTCCATCCGCGCATAATGCGCTAACGGATTTTACCCAATTTCCAAACTCAATGTTAGAAGGCATTCTTTCTCTAGCTTGCAATAGGATTAAACCTTTCATCATTTGTGATTGATTATTAATCTCAACATAGCGATTGGCGAGTTCTTCCTTTGATAAATTAGTTAGTCCAGACAAAAAAGCCTCTACAGAAAAATCTAGTTTATTATCAATTGGTTTGATTAAATTTTCTTTTTTTTCAATAGGGGTTCTATTACGAAATCCGCTTGGTTTTGTTTTTTTATTATTCATTTTCATTTTTTAATAGATCGTTTAAAACGCCTGTTATTTCATTTATAGCTTTTTGATTATCTAGCTCTATAACACTTAGTCCCATACTAGCTGCTTCTTTGTATATTTTTCTTTCGCAAATCGCAGCGTTTAGAAGAGTGATATCATCGTAATTTTTGAAAAAATCTTTGGCTTGATTTAAATCATCCATACTTGGATTTGTTGGAGCCATTGTCATCACTGCATACGAGGTTAATTTTTCATTAAAATCTTTGGCTTCTTTAATAACATTAAGCATTGATGGTAACGTATCCAAATCCCATTGAGAAGGTTTAAATGGAACGATAACAATGTCCGCTGAAAGTAATCCAGTTCTCATTTCCTGAGATATGCGTCCTTGACAATCTACTATTACTATTTTGTAACGTTTTTTCAAGCTATCAAGTGTTGGTTTTAAATTGTCATATTGCCTTACACAGTCTATTTTAACATTTTCGTTTTCACTTCTATCTTGTGCCCAGTTTGCGCATGTACCTTGCCTGTCTGCATCTACAATTACAACATCATTACCATAAGTTGCAAATAGTACTGCTAAATTTGTTGCTAATGTGGATTTACCTACACCACCCTTTTCAGAACCAATCAAAATAATCATAACAACTCCTTGAATTTTTACAGTAGCTTACCATAATTTTTTACGGCAGTACTTGCGGTTAATTTTTTATTTTTTTTACTTAAAAAGTTTCTTAGACTTTTTATATTTTCTTTTTTTATATTTTTAGAGGCAAGAATATAATTGATTTATATGGCTTTTTTTAATTAACTCCCTACAAATTATTGGTTAACT
>OMIH01000026.1 GCA_900299045.1 Methylococcaceae bacterium | reverse complement strand
TGTTTGAAAATTAAACACCGGCTCAACCATTTTGCCTTGCGGGCGAAACTACTTATTCGCGCAACTCAAATGGCTTACGCTCAATTGTGTAAACTTCAGACTGCGTAACATCAGTTAATAATTGTAAGTTTATGAAAAACGTTTTTTAACCTCGAGTATTACAGAATATCTCCTATCGACCACATCGGAAAGAATTTCAATATTTTTATAATAGTTTTTAGATTTACCGAGCTCGTTCATTTTGGTCAAGCCGTAAATCACGGTAAACCTATTACGCAGAATTTGCTATAATTTGGGGGTCTATTTTATAACAACGCTTTTTAAAGAATAATTAAAAGCAATTATCACACCAAAAAATACCTTTACATTCATTTTTTGTACTATTTTTAAACATACGAGAGCCATGTCAAACTTCGCTAAAGAAATTATTCCCGTTAATCTCGAAGATGAGATGAAGCAATCCTACCTTGATTACGCGATGAGTGTCATTGTGGGTCGTGCGCTACCTGATGTGCGTGACGGTTTAAAGCCCGTACATCGACGCGTGCTTTATGCAATGAGTGAATTAGGCAATGATTGGAACAAATCCTACAAAAAATCAGCGCGTGTGGTCGGGGATGTCATTGGTAAATATCATCCGCACGGTGATACCGCTGTTTACGACACCATGGTGCGTATGGCACAACCTTTTTCTATGCGACACATGTTAATTGATGGGCAAGGTAACTTTGGAAGTGTAGATGGTGATTCGCCTGCGGCAATGCGATATACCGAAGTGCGTATGGCTAAAATTGCCCATGAAATGCTAGCGGACTTAGACAAAGAAACGGTTGATTTTATACCTAACTACGATGAATCCGAATCCGAACCCGCTGTATTACCTACGCGCATACCTACACTGTTAATCAATGGTTCTTCAGGCATTGCTGTCGGGATGGCGACAAATATTCCGCCTCATAATCTTAGTGAAGTGATTAGTGCCTGTTTAGCGTTAATTGACGATCCCAATCTGACCATTGCGGACTTAATGACACATATTCACGGCCCTGATTTCCCAACCGCTGGCTTTATCAACGGCGCTGCTGGCATTGGTCATGCGTACGAAACAGGACGGGGTAAAATTTACTTGCGTGCCCGCAGTCATATTGAGCCTATCGGAGAAAGTTCGCGCGAAGCCATCGTCACCACTGAACTTCCCTATCAAGTTAATAAAGCGCGATTACTCGAAAAAATTGCAGAACTTATTAAAGAAGGCAAACTCGAAGGCATCTCTGGTTTGCGTGATGAGTCTGACAAAGATGGTATGCGCATGGTCATTGAACTCAAACGCGGTGAAGTAGCGGACGTTGTTTTAAATAACCTATATAAGCAAACACAATTTCAAACCGTTTTTGGCATGAATATGGTAGCGCTACTCAATGGGCGCCCGTATTGCTTAAATTTAAAAGACATTTTGGATGCGTTTATTAATCATCGTCGTGAAATTGTCACACGTCGAACCGTCTATTTGCTACGCAAAGCGCGTGAACGCGCACATATTTTAGAAGGGTTAGCAATCGCATTGGCAAATATCAATGAAATGATTGAAATGATCAAGGCGGCAAAAACACCCTCTGAAGCAAAAGAAAATTTATTGGCAACGCGCTGGGAAGCCGGTCTTGTTCTATCACTCATTGAACGCACGCATGCCGTTGACTCGCGCCCAGATAATTTAGCGCTTGAGTTTGGTTTAGCCGGTAATGTTTATCGCTTATCTGAAGCGCAAGCACAGGCTATTTTAGAATTACGCCTGCATCGCTTAACCGGCTTAGAGCAGGAAAAAATTGTGAATGAATATACGCAATTGCTTGAGCAAATTGCGTTTTATTTACATATTTTAGCGGATGACCTGCGCTTAATGGCGGTTATTCGTGAAGAATTAGTCACGATTAAAGAGCAATACAGCGAACCACGTCGCACTGAAATTATGGCAACTCAATCGGATTTAACCAATGAAGATTTGATTACAGAAGAAGATATGGTGGTCACCGTTTCCTATGAAGGGTATGTCAAAGCCCAGCCGCTAAATGACTACCAAGCGCAACATCGCGGTGGACGTGGAAAATCAGCAACAGCAACAAAAGAAGCTGATTTTATCGAGCAACTCATTGTCGCTAATACGCACGATACGATTCTTTGTTTTTCATCGAAAGGAAAAGTTTACGCACTCAAAGTTTATCAACTTCCAATAGCAAGCCGTGCATCGCGTGGGAAACCTTTTGTGAATTTATTACCGTTAGAAACCAACGAAAAAATTAATGCGTTTCTAGCCACACGAGATTATGACGAAAATAAATTCGTCTTTATGGCAACGTCTGCGGGTACGGTTAAGAAAACACCCTTAAGTGAATTTGCCTATCAGCGCACAAGCGGCAAAATCGCTATTGATTTACGCGAAGATGACACATTGATTGGCGTTGCTATTACAGATGGTCAACAAAATATCATGTTATTTAGCAGTAATGGTAAAGCCATCCGCTTTAATGAAGAAGATGTACGTTCAATGGGACGTGGCGCGGCGGGTGTGCGTGGATTTAGATTAACCGAAGATCAAAAAGTGATTTCACTCATTGTGGCGTCAGAAGGAGATGTCCTCACCATTACAGAAAATGGGTTCGGCAAACGAACTGTAGTGGATAAATTCCGTCATCAAGGGCGCGGTGGCTCGGGCGTGATTGCAATGCAAACCTCAGAGCGTAATGGCGCGGTCATTGGCGCATTACTCGTGAGCGACAATGATGAACTCATGATCATTACTGATGGCGGCACACTGGTCAGAACGCGCGTGGCAGAAATTTCAGTTGTTGGACGCAGTGCTCAAGGGGTTCGTGTTATTCGATTAGATGAAGGAGAAAAAGTCGTCGGTGTGGATCGTATTGCTGGATTACCTGATGATGAAAATGACACAATGGAACATGACACGGCGCATCAATCTATTGATTTAGGCGACGTAGATGACGACGAAATTCTCGACAATTCAGTAGATGAGTAAAAAAAATGGACAACTTTACCCCATATTCTGCGCTGATTGGCGGCTGCCTAATTGGCTTATCTGCGGCATTGCTATTATTTTTTAATGGCAGAGTTGCTGGTATTTCTGGCATAATTGTTGACAGTTTTAGTACGGAAATAAATCATCGTTACTGGCGTGGTTTTTTCTTGATTGGTTTGATGCTTAGCGCTGCGATGATGAATACTTTTTTTCCTGCCGCACCTGTAACGTATTCGCGTCACATGTTATTCGTCGTTATATCAGGCATTTTAGTGGGGTATGGCGTGCGATTAGGCAATGGGTGCACAAGTGGTCATGCGGTTTGTGGTTTAGCGCGATTTTCTTTGCGCTCAGCCGTGGCAACACTGACATTCATGTCGGCGGCGATGTTAACGACGTATATCATGCGTCACGTTTTAGAGTACTAACAATGACCAAGAATATAGCAGGTTTTATCTGCGGCATATTATTTGGCACAGGATTAACCGTTTCTCAAATGAGTAATCCCGATAAAGTGCTCGCTTTTTTAGATGTCACGGGAAACTGGGATTTTAGCTTAATACTGGTGATGTTTGGTGCTATAGCGACATTAAGTGCAGCACAATATTTTATTCTAAAACGCAAAAAACCCGTATGTGATAGCCATTTTCATTTGCCTAAAACGGGCAATTTGATTGATCGTCGCCTTGTTTTAGGGGCAATCATTTTTGGCGTAGGTTGGGGACTCGTGGGATTTTGTCCAGGTTCAGCACTCGCTGCACTCAGTGACGGAAAGCCTGATCCATTTATTTTTACCATTGCCTTAGGAATGGGCATGATGTTGTTTAACCGGTTTCATAATAAAAAATAATGTAATTTAAATTACCGTGTACTTGGAGACGTCATACTATGAAAAAACATTTCATGAATATTTTCTTTATTCTTGCCATCAGTAGTGCAAGTTACTTTGTTTTTGAACGAATGAACGCAGAGCCGCCTGTTGATAACTCGTTGGCTTACTCTGACTTTATTTCGCGTGTAAAAAATAAACAAGTTGACCGTGTTGAAATTATGGGTCAGACAATTAAATTACGCACCTCAGATGGCGAAACCTATGATACGTTCAATCCTGGTGATGGGCACCTTATTGACGACTTACTTGCCGCTGATGTGCAAATTCGCACTAAAGTGCCTGCGCAACAATCGATGTTTATGCAAATTTTCATCGCTTGGTTTCCCATGTTTTTGTTTATTTTGGTGTGGATTATTTATATGCGCCGATCACAAGGAATGGGAAGCAATGGCTTTGGTAAAAGCAAAGCTAAAATGCTAGAAGAAGATAAATTAACTGTTAAATTTGCCGATGTTGCCGGCTGTGAAGAGGCAAAAGAAGATGTATCTGAATTGGTCGATTTTCTCGCTGATCCACAAAAATTTCAAAAATTGGGCGGTCAAATTCCACGCGGTATTTTAATGGTAGGACCTCCTGGAACAGGAAAAACATTAATTGCAAAGGCTATTGCTGGTGAAGCAGGCGTGAAATTCTTTAGTATTTCAGGCTCTGACTTCGTTGAAATGTTTGTGGGTGTTGGGGCGTCGCGTGTGCGTGATATGTTTGCACAAGCCAAAGAGCATTCACCCTGTATTATTTTTATCGATGAAATTGATGCCGTTGGACGTCAACGCGGTGGTGTTGGCATGGGCGGTGGAAATGATGAGCGTGAACAAACTTTAAACCAGCTGCTGGTTGAAATGGACGGTTTTAACGGAAACGAAGGCGTTATTGTTATTGCCGCAACGAACCGCGCTGACGTACTTGATAAAGCGCTTTTACGCCCTGGTCGATTTGATCGCCAAGTTAACGTGGGATTGCCTGATGTTCGTGGACGTGAGCAAATTCTTAATGTCCACATCAAAAAAGTACCAGCGTCTGAGGACGTAAAATTGTATGATTTGGCAAGAGGAACACCTGGTTTTTCTGGTGCCGATTTAGCTAATATTGTGAATGAGGCCGCCTTACTTGCTGCACGCTCCAACAAAAAAGAAGTCAGTATGAGCGACCTCGAAAAAGCTAAAGATAAAATCCTCATGGGCGCAGAAAAACGTACCATGGTGATGAGTGAGGAAGATAAGTTACTCACCGCCTATCATGAAGCGGGGCATTGTATTGTCGGTCAACTATCGCCTGAGCATGATGCCGTTTATAAAGTCAGTATTATGCCCAGAGGTCGTGCGCTTGGCATCACCATGTTCCTACCAGAACAAGATCAATACAGTGCAAGTAAACGTAAACTTGAAAGCCAAATTGCAAGTTTGTTTGGTGGTCGAATTGCCGAATTAATGATTTACGGTGGCGATCGTGTAACGACGGGCGCTTCTAATGACATTGAGCGTGCTACTGAATTAGCGCGTAATATGGTGACACGTTGGGGATTCTCTGAAAAGTTAGGTCCATTGGTTTACGGTGAAGAAAGTGGTCAACCTTTTATGGGTTACTCAGCTAAAGGTGGCAAAAATTCTGAATCTGTGACACAACAAATTGATGAAGAAATTCGTGGCGTTATTGATGCAAATTACCAACGTGCTGAGAAAATTTTGCAAGATAACATCAGTATTTTGCATAATATGGCAAAAGCGTTAATGAAATGGGAAACCATCGATAAAACGCAAATTGATGCGTTAATGATGGGCAAAGAGCCACTGCCACACCCAGAATTTCCGCAGTAACTTTTTTAAATACCGCGAATACACAGCGTATTCGCGGTATCTTCTTTTCTAAATCACCCATGAAAATCACACTCTACCACAATCCTCAATGCAGTAAATCACGCGAAGCATTGCGTATTTTGCAAGAAAAAGGCATTGAAGTTTCAATTATCAATTATCTGAGCACACCACTGACACTTTCAGAATTAGAATCGTTAGCGAATAAACTAAATTTGGAACCACGTCAATTTATGCGTCAAAATGAATTAATTTATCAAACAGAAAACCTAGCAGATGATCGTTTAACATCAAGTGAGTTATTTCAAGCCATTATTGCCCACCCACGATTGCTTGAGCGCCCTATTGCGGTATCATCGACAAGCGCCATTATTGGTCGCCCACCCGAACATGTATTAGCGTTACTCTCATGTTGACATGTCAAGCGAAACATTATTACTGGTTAGCACTAAGTGCTTTTTTTGGGCTATTTATATTACTGATGCTCTGGCATACCATTCTAGCACCGTCAACACGCTTTCCAGTCGCACTACTTCTCATACTTAATGTCACGCCACTGCTGATTCCCCTGCGTGGTTTTCTTCACGCCAATAAAAAAAGTTGTGCATGGATAGCTTATATTAGTCTATTTTATATTATCCAAGGGATTACCGAATGCTACGCAAATGATGCAGAGCGTTATTACGCAGCATTTGAAATTTTCTTTAGTTTTCAACTGTTTTTAGGCGCAGCTTGTTATGTGCGTACCGTTAGTATCAGCCATCCAACACCCCCTCATGCCTGAACAATTTCCATTGCATTTTGAATTTCTCGCTAATCAAACATTTAATGATTTTTTTGCCGGAGAAAACCAACCTATTATTGACAGCCTTCAACAATGCGTTTTAGGCAATGGAGAGCAGAAGATTTTTATTCGAGGAAAATCAGGACAAGGCAAAAGCCATCTTTTGCAAGCGTGCTGTCATTACGCTCAACAACAAGAGAAATTATCTTTTTATTTTGATTTATCGCGTCATTCACGCCATCAACCCGCTATACTCAGCGGTATTGACGACTATAATGTCGTGTGTCTTGATAATGTCGACACGATTGTCGGTGACGTAAAATGGGAACAAGCATTGTATACCTTAATGAAATCCCACTATGAAAAAGGACACCAATTAATTATTTCATCACGTTATTTACCCAATTACCTCAATGTGAAAACAAGTGGTCTTAAAGAGCACCTCAATTGGGGATTAATTCTACAGCTTAAAACGCTCGTCGATACGAATAACATTGATGCGTTAATATTTAAAGCAGACGCTATGGGGTTTGAAATCTCACCTCAGGCGGGGCGTTTTTTAGTGATTCACTATCCAG
Organism: Methylococcaceae bacterium; assembly: GCA_900299045.1. Lineage (GTDB taxonomy): Bacteria > Pseudomonadota > Gammaproteobacteria > Methylococcales > Methylomonadaceae > UBA10906. The sequence continues at coordinate 10,197 of OMIH01000026.1, read as the reverse complement.
CAGAGTTACATGATTTATGGCATTTGCTCGCAGAAATAGATCGTGCATCATTAGCCGCAAAGCGCAAATTGACAGTCCCATTTCTCAAGCAACTTTTTAATACCACAAGTCATACCAAAAACAGCAGCCATTAAAAAACCCACGAAAGGTGTCAAACCTAACGTGGGTTTTATTATCTAAACGAGGTTTACGCTTCTAAAGACGCCAAACGATTCGCTAACAAATCTTCTAAAACAACCAATGCTTTTGCAAAACCATCAATACCTTCTGCAAGTTTCTCAGAAGCCATGCGGTTTTCAGTGTGCATACGGTCAAAAGTTGCTTTATCAACACTAATTTTTTCAATAGACGACGCTGCTGCATGCTCTACTGTCAATTTGCGCGGCAATTCACCTTGTGTTTTTTGCAATTCATCAAGTAATGAAGGTGCAATGGTCAATAAATCACTGCCAGCAAGTTCAGTAATCTCACCTACATTACGGAAGCTCGCTCCCATGACTTCTGTTTTATAACCGAATTTTTTATAGTAGTTATAAATTTCAGTTACAGAAACCACGCCTGGATCTTCAGCTGATGTATAAGAATCACGACCAGTGTCTTTTTTGTACCAATCTAAAATACGACCTACAAAGGGTGAAATTAACGTAATACCATTTTCAGCGCAAGCAACCGCTTGATGCAAACCAAATAACAATGTTAAATTACAATGAATTCCTTCTTTTTCTAAAATCGCCGCTGCTTGGATACCTTCCCATGTTGCTGCAATTTTAATCAAAACACGTTTACGATCAATGCCAGCGGCTTCGTATTGTGCGATTAATTCACGACCTTTAGTCACCGTCGCATCTGTATCAAACGATAAACGCGCGTCTACTTCTGTTGAAACACGACCTGGAATGATTTCTAAAATTTTCAATCCAAACGATACCGCTAAACGATCAAAAGCCAATGTCACCACATCCGCAGCAGATGCACCAGCACCTAAAGTCTCACGCGCCCCTTTCAATGTATCATCAACAATACCTTGATATTGTGGCATTTGAGCAGCTGCAGTGATTAAAGACGGATTGGTTGTTGCATCACGAGGCGTAAATGCTTCAATTGCTTGAATATCGCCAGTATCCGCCACAACTACTGTGACTTCTTTCAATTGCTCGAGTAAAGACTTCCCCATTGTAGATTACCTATATTTTAAATTAGAAAATGAATGTAAATTTAGCGTTGACCTTGCAAGTATTTTTCAACACCTGTTAATGCAACACTTTCAACTACAGCATGTACTACCGCAGCCGTTTCAGCCCTAGTTTGAGATACTGTTGCTAGTGCTTGTCTTGCTAAATACCGACTTACACTACTTGCCGTTGTTTCAGGGCGGCTTTGCAAATAATTTTCAACGCCTGTTGTTTTTTGTTTTAGTGGCGCGTGACGATCTGCAACCGCTTTTTTGAGCATATACTTTGCAACACCACTCATAGGCGTATTATCTTGACGTGCCAAATAACGTTCAACACCAGACCTTACAACAGGTGCGCTATCTTTATTGTTATTCAAATATTTAGCAACACCTGTCAAAACGACAACAGGCTTATTTCGCTCAGCAATAGCTTGACGTGCCAAATATTTTGTCACGCCACTAGGTTGATTGAGCTCTTGATTTTTCAAGTACTTATCAACTTTACTGAGCGAAGGTGCTGTTGTTTGGCTTTCTAAATAACGACTTACACCAGTATGTCCATCATGTGCGGCGATTGTATTGCGCGTAGACGTTGCGTAAGCGTCTTCAGAACGCGTACCAAAAAGACTTGAAAAAAAGCCCATAACTACCCCCGATCTGTATCGTGTTGAGCAGATGATTTGTGTGCGATATTTTGTCTAGCAATATAGCGAGCCACATTGGTTGGCGCTGTGTTGCGCTCCAAATATTTACTAACGCCCGATACTTTTGGAATTCTAGCATTTAAGTAACGCGCTACACCTGTTTCTCTTGGCGCATGTTCACTGCTGTGAGCAGTATTTCCAGACGCTTTAGGGCATTTAGAAAAGGCGAATCCTGCAGCAGCAGCAGCGGCTACTAAACCTAAAAGTAGTAGGCTAGAATCATCTTCTTTTTCTATTTTTGCAACAGAAACGCTTTCATTTGCTGAGGCGGCTGCGTGAATGGTGGGCGCTGATTTAGTGTGTTTATAACTTTCATCGTTATAAAGCACTTTAGGCTCAAAATTTGTTGCAGGATATCTTGAATCGAATACTTCTTCAGTTGCAGGTGCTGGAGTAGATGCTACTGGCGCAGCCTTTACAGTTGCTGTTGATGCAGCAGGCGATGAAGATTTTACCGACGCATCTTGATAAAGCACTTTAGGTTCAAAATCTGATGCTGGGTACTCTGTACCTGCCGCTACTACGAATGAATTTGCCATCAGCAACGCGGTGACAGCAATTTGGAGTAAATTATTTTTTTTCACATTAACACCTATCGATTAAAAGCAACCGTCACCGATTTACTGCATAAATCAGTGACGAACACTAAATAAATTTAGAAAATTAAAGCACCGCTTTAACGTGTTTAACCACATTTTCAACGGTGAAACCAAAATGCTCGAACAATACGCCACCTGGTGCAGATTCACCAAACGTATCAATACCGACAACCTCACCTTCTAAACCAACGTATTTACGCCAAAAATCAGATACACCTGCTTCGATAGCGACACGTTTCACACCTGGCACTAGGACGCTGTCTTTATACGCTTGATCTTGACGATCAAAAACATTAGTAGAAGGCATAGAAACAACACGAGCGTGAATACCTTCAGCAGCAAGAGCTGCTTGTGATTTAATTGCTAAAGTTACCTCAGAGCCCGTTGCAATTAAAATCACATTCGCTTTACTTGATGATTCAGAAACCACATAAGCGCCTTTACGCATTGCGGCAATTTGAGCATCATCATGTGCGATGGCTGGAATACCTTGGCGGCTTAACACTAAACTTGTTGGTCCATTTTTGCGTTCAATAGCGCTAATCCACGCTACAGCTGTTTCTGTTGAATCAGCAGGACGCCATACATCCATATTTGGAATGTAACGCAAGCCTGACGTATTTTCGATAGGTTGATGCGTTGGACCGTCTTCGCCTTGACCAATAGAATCATGCGTTAACACCGCAATAGTGCGCTGCTTCATCAATGCTGCCATCCGCAATGCACTTTTCGCATAATCAGAGAACATGTGGAATGTACCGCCAAATGGAATAAATCCACCGTGCAATGCCATACCATTCATGATGGCATACATACCAAACTCACGAACACCGTAAGAAATATAGTTACCTGGTTTTTTACCGCTAACATGGGTAAAACTTGCGCAACTTGTTAAATTTGAACCGGTCAAATCGGCAGAGCCGCCTAAAAATTCAGGCAATGTTGCTGCTAAACCAGCAATCACTTTTTGTGATGATTGACGAGAGGCTAAATTTTCAGCTTTTTCGTTTAACGACGCTACTAATTCGCTTGTCACAGCTGCCCAGTTTGCGGGTAACTCACCAGCAACACGACGTTTAAATTCTGCCGCTAACGCTGGATGCGCCGCTGCATAAGCATCGAATTTTGCATTCCATGCCGCTTCTGCAGTACGACCTTTTGCTTTTGCATCCCAACCCGCATAAACATTGTCAGGAATCACAAAAGGCGCATGTGTCCAGCCTAACGCTTCACGCGTTAAGGCGACTTCTGCGTCACCTAATGCTGAACCATGGCAATCGTGGCTGCCACTTTTGTTGGGTGAACCATAACCAATAATTGTTTTGCAGCAAATCATTGATGGTTTATCTGCTACCGCTTTTGCCGCTGTCACAGCAACGTTAATTGCGTCTGCATCGTGACCATCTACAGATTGCACATGCCAGCCGTACGCTTCAAAACGTTTTACTGTGTCGTCGGTGTACCAACCATCGATATGACCATCAATTGAGATATTATTATCATCCCAAAAAGCAATTAACTTACCTAAACCCCAAGTACCGGCTAACGCACAAGCCTCATGAGAAACGCCTTCCATTAAGCAACCATCACCTAAAAACACATAGGTGTGGTGATCAACAATATCATGACCTGGACGATTAAATTGGTCTGCCAATAATTTTTCTGCCATAGCAAAACCAACACCGTTGGTGATGCCTTGACCTAATGGACCCGTTGTTGTTTCAACACCGGGTGCATAACCGTATTCTGGATGCCCTGCACACTTAGAGTGTAATTGGCGAAACGACTGCAATTCTTTCATTGGCAAGTCATAGCCAGATAAATGCAGAAGTGAATAAATAAGCATAGAACCATGACCGTTTGATAATACAAAACGATCGCGATCTGCCCAATTTGGATTGGTTGGATTATGTTTTAAATGGTCGTTCCACAACACTTCAGCGATGTCGGCCATACCCATTGGCGCACCGGGGTGTCCTGAATTGGCTTTTTGTACTGCATCCATGCTTAAAGCGCGTATGGCATTCGCTAATTCTCTACGCGAAGTCATATTTTTCTCCTTTTGATAATTGGATTAAAAAATTGCACTATTAAAATATTTTAATAGTGCAACCCGTGTTTTTTTACGTGAGTAACTAAAACAATTAAAGTGAACAATTTTACAATTATTCACTTTAACGTTGATTACTTATTCTAAATTAGCGTGTCTTGAACGCATAATCTCTTCAGGAATCCCTTTCTCATGAATAATGTGGGAAATAGTAGATTCTAAAAAGAGCAATGTTGAAAGTTCAAATACCGTTCCCATCGGCATCCCAACAACCTTGCCATACAAATCAGAACGACCAATTTGGAACACACCGTCTGCCATATCACCAATAGTTGATTTTGATTGCGCTGAAATCAACATGATTTTCGCACCAATTTTCTTCGCACTTTTAGTGAATGCAACCAGTTGTTCGGTTTCGCCTGAACCTGAAATGACAATCAATAAATCGCCTTGTTGAATACTTGGGGTAACGATTTCACCGACAACGTTTACGTTGTAACCACCATGCACCAACCGCATTGCAAAGAAATTGCCGACAAGTTTTGAACGACCTGCGCCCGCAATGAAAATGCGACCCGCTTCGTCGAGCATAGCAGTCAGTTTTTCATCGTATGATTCCTCAGTTGCTTCAAGGATGCTTGTGATTTTTTCTAAGATAAGCTCTTGGTGCATAAGGATTCCTAATTAAACTGCGTCTACTAATTCACGAATTTCGCGTGCTGCTTCAGCTGGAGATGCTGCACCATAAATTGCCGCACCAACAACGATGATGCTAGCACCAGCGCGAACTACATCTTGAACAGTTTTAGCGTTGATACCACCAGCAACAGAAATACGAGCGCCTAAGCCTAAGCCAGCAATTGCATTCAAGTCAGCAAAGGGTGTGTGACCCGCTGCTTGCGCATCTAAGCCTGTGTGAATACCTAAAATTTGTGCACCTGCGGCAACAGAAGCGCGTGCGCAAGCCGCTTTGTCGTCAACGTTGATCAAATCGATTTGTACTTCAGCCGCGTTTGTGTGAGCTGCTTTAATAACGCCTTTGATTGTCGCTAAACCAGAAACACCTAAAACAGTGACGATATCCGCGCCAGCTGCGTAGAAAGGTGTTGCTTCGTATTCGCCAGCATCCATTGTTTTTAAGTCAACTAACAATAATTTGTCAGCAAATTCTGCACGCAACGCTTTAACTAAGTTAATACCGTTGTGTTTGATGCAAGGTGTGCCGATTTCAAAAATATCAACAAAAGGCGCAACTTGTCTTGCTAACGAAATTGTTGCATCGAAATCTAATGAATCTAATGCCATTTGAATTAATGGTCTTGCCATGATGTACACTCCAAAAAAGTTATAGTTATAGTTAATTGTTACGCTAATTTATGCGGGGTTAACTTTAAAGTAGAAATGGTAGGCGTGTCAATGCAAAATATCTCTAATCCTTCTCCCCATTATCACGCAGTGTCACTGTACGGTTAAACACCAATTTATCGCAAGTGCTATCTAAATCTAAACAAAAATAGCCAGTACGTTCAAATTGATAACGATTTTCAAGTGTTGCGCTGTGTAGACTTGCTTCAACACGGCAATCCCTTAAAATTTGCAATGAATGCGGATTGACCACGTCTAAAAAATTGTCTTCATTGTCGGGTTGAGGTACGGTAAATAGACGATCGTACAAACGAATTTCTGCGGGAAGTGACTGCGCCTGTGATACCCAATGAATGACCCCTTTTGCCTTGCGTCCTTCAGGATTTTTGCCTAATGTGTTTTCATCATAGGTACAATGCAACTCAATAATATCGTCTGCATCATTCTTGATGACGTCATTGCAACGAATAACATAAGCACCTCGCAAACGCACTTCTTCACCTTGAATAAGACGTTTGTATTTTGGTGGCGGATTTTCTGAAAAATCATCGCGCTCAATCAAAATAGTTTTAGAAAACGGTACGATACGCTTGCCATACGCCTCTTTTTGGGGGTGATTGCTCACCTCTAACTGCTCCACTTTATCGTCTGGATAATTGGTAATGACAATACGCAGTGGATTTAAAACCGCCATCGCACGAAATGCGTTAGTATTCAAATCTTCACGAATACAATATTCCAATACCCCCATTTCAATCCACGAATTTTGTTTTGTAATGCCAATGCGCTCACAAAAATCTTTAATGGCTTGTGGCGTAAACCCTGCGCGACGCAATCCTGCAATTGTTGGCATACGTGGATCATCCCAACCCGACACATGTTTTTCTGTTACCAGTTGATTTAATTTTCGTTTACTTACGATAGTATATTCAAGCTGAAGACGCGCAAATTCAATTTGCTGCGGGTGACAAGGCGTTTGAAGCTTATCGAGCACCCAATCATACAGCGGACGATGATCTTCAAATTCTAAGGTACACAATGAATGCGTAATACCTTCAATGGCATCTGAAATACAATGCGTGTAATCGTACATCGGGTAAATACACCAAGCATCCCCTGTACGTTGATGGTGAACACGGCGAATACGATAAATCGCTGGATCACGCAAATTAATATTAGGTGACGCCATGTCTATCTTTGCACGCAACACATATTGACCATCTGCAAATTCACCTGCCCGCATACGTGAAAATAAATCCAAATTCTCCTCAATAGAGCGATTGCGATCAGGACTTTCCCTTCCCGGTTGCGTTAACGTACCGCGATAAAGGCGAATATCTTCAGCCGATAAACTGTCTACATACGCTAAATTTTGCTTAATCAAGTCAACAGCGTATTGATAAAGTTGCTCAAAATAATCCGACGCGTGACACAATCGTGTCCACTCAAACCCGAGCCATGCGACATCGCGTTTGATAGACTCCATGTATTCAATGCTTTCCTTTTCTGGGTTGGTATCATCAAAACGAAGATTGCATTTGCCGTTATTTTCTAATGCCGTACCAAAATTTAAACAAATAGATTTTGCGTGTCCAATATGCAAGTACCCATTTGGTTCGGGCGGAAAACGCGTGACCACGTTGCCATTATGTTTGCTACTCTGTAAATCATTCGCGACAATTTGTCGGATGAAGTGTGCAGGGGCTGAAAGTTCGGTTTTTTGCATAATTATTGTCAATCTTCAAAAAATAAAAACAAACAACGCGATAAACTGCGTCAAATCAAGGATGTTTCACCATAGTAAAGCAATCTGTTTCGTCTAACAAGGCATGAAGTGACAGATAAACTTTACTCGTCATCGTTGAATTGTACCTTGTTACAGCCTGTATATTGCTTTACTATTCGCCCCGCTTTGCCCTTTTGGTAAAGTAAAAACATGGAAATTTGACAAACTCAATGAATTCTTTACCTTTGCTCTTACAAATTATTATTTTTACCGCAGTGGGCGGCGTACTTAGCGTTTTAGCAGCGGGATTATTTTTACTTATTCCACCTAAGCAGCACACGCACGTTTTACCACATGGCATTAGCTTTGCGATTGGCGCCTTACTCGCGGTCGCATTTTGGGGACTGATTCCCGAAGCGTTTGAACATGCTCAACCCGATCAAATACAGTTACTTTCAGGCACTATTTTGGCGGGAATATTGGGCTTTTTTGTGCTTGAAAAATTATTAATTTGGCGTCATTGTCATTTTGGTGAATGCGAAGCACATGGTGATGACGAGCATCAACACCCCGAAAAACACGGTACGCATTCACATAGTCATGGCGCAAAAACAGCGGGTGTTTTTATCATTTTAGGTGACAGTATCCACAACTTTGTTGACGGCGTACTCATTGCAGCCGCCTTTTTGATGGACGCTCATTTGGGTATTGTGACGAGTTTAGCGGTGGCAACACATGAAATTCCGCAAGAGGTCGGTGATTTTGCCATTTTACTGCAAAGCGGTTATTCACAGCGCAAGGCACTTTTTTACAATGTTCTGTCGAGCTTAACCACCGTTGTGGGTGGGGTACTTGCCTATTTTAGCTTGGAAACATTGCATGATAGCCTGCCTTATTTTCTGGCATTAGCTGCGTCTAGTTTTATTTATATTGCCGTTGCGGATTTAATTCCCTCGTTGCACAAACGCACCGATATAAAAACCTCATTACAACAAATTACCTTGATTGGCGCAGGTGTTGCGCTAATTTGTACACTTCAAAACATTGCACACCATGTTGAATTGTAGATAATATTCGACTGGTGATAATTGACTATTTTAGTTGGTTAAGTATAGTATCTGCATCATTCTCTCCTTATTAAGGACATTACCCATGCGTTTAACTACTAAAGGTCGGTATGCGGTGACGGCCATGTTGGATTTAGTGCTTCACAGCCAAAATACCCCTGTCACATTGACTGAAATTGCAACTCGACAAACTATTTCGTTATCTTACTTGGAGCAATTATTTTCGCGTTTGCGTAAAGCGGATTTGGTGAAAGGTGTTCGTGGTCCTGGTGGTGGTTATAGACTGCGTCAAACACCTGATTTGATTAGTATTGCCTCGATTATTGAAGCTGTTAATGAACCCATTGATTCAACCAAATGCGGTGGAGAAGAGAACTGTCAACACGACAGTATTTGCCTCACGCACGATTTATGGTCAGGATTAAGCGATCATATCCAAGCGTATTTATCAAAAATCACCTTAGCCGATTTAATTGCACAACGCGCTGATCGTCGCAATATCACAAAATGTGGTGAATCTATTGTTAAATTCGATAAACCGCTCAAATATGGTTAATAAAATTAACCGTTTAAGTTAAATAAAAAACCGTCCGTGTGGCGGTTTTTATTTTTTCAGCACGCGCCACGACAGCAACATCAATAAAGTAAACTTACGGCAGCAGGACTCAGCCATAACTTTAATTGATGCAATAATTCATCCGTCGCATTCACGCGCCACATTTCTCCTAACTGAACGCTTGCACGAGATTTATTAGAAAAATACTCAATCATAACAAGTGTTTCTCCGCCCTTAAAATCATTTAACAACTGTTTGAGTTTATCTAAATTTTCCGCAGCATTGGGTGTATTTTGCCATTTAATATGGATTTCTTTTCTTGCTTTTTCAATAGGGTATAAACGCTCAATTTTTAGTAACGGCATATTTAAATAGCTATCAATGGCTAAATTTCCTTCAGCAATTAGCAACTTATCTCGAAAAGCTGAAGAAAACATCGATTGATTAAGTTCAAAACTTTCACGTTGAGCGCTCATTTCAAGACGCCCTGAATTGTCATCAAATATCACCGTTCCACGCAATTTCCCCTGCTTGCTTTGCCGAATTCCAATGTCAATAGCAAGGCCTGCCACCCTAACAGGCATATTTCGTTGATTTGGTGATAATTCATCGAGTAACCGCGCAATATTTTTAGGGGCAACTAACTTTAGTTCATTGGCGTATTGATCAATAGGATGCCCCGTCAAAAACAAGCCTAATACCGCTTTTTCCTCAGCAAAGCGTACACTTTCCGCCCAAGGTGCAATCCCTGTCGCATAGGTAGGTGTCGCACTGACGTCACTTGATGTGTCATTACCCAAACCAAACAAATCACTTTGACCAGCTGCTTTCATGCGTATGTGATGTTCAGCAACTTTCAAAATAGTGGGTAACTCAGCTAGATGAGCGGCACGATTATCGTCAAATTCATCAAAAGCACCTGCGCGAATAAGTGCCTCAAGCACGCGACGATTCAC
>OMIH01000025.1 GCA_900299045.1 Methylococcaceae bacterium | reverse complement strand
TACAGACACAATCGGCATCTTTTACCAACGCTAACAGGTATATTTATTAAGCAGCCTTACACGCGTGTTGTAATCAACTCGAGTGCTTGTTCAAAATGAAATTGATTGACGGCAGTGTCGAGCATATCAAACACCGTTTCGCCAAGCGAAAACAGGAGTAATTCACGGTTGTAATCTAAAAAGGCTAAAGCATCTATATCATCATCGTTAAGCAATTCAACCAAACGATTCAACACAGCGGTGGATTTTGATGTATCAATAATGACATTTTCTTTTATTGGCGTTGTTGAGCTAATGCTACTTTTTAACGCTTCAATGAGTGGTGTTTGCTCGACTGAAAAAAGATTAATTTTAGTTTCAATCTGAGCCATCGGGGCAGCTGTGCGAATGAGGAGTTCAATTTCTTGCGCTAAATCATGGAGTTTCATCGCGCCGATATTACCGTTAACACTTCTCGCCGAATGTGCAATGCGTTCTGCTGTGCTAAAATCCTGTTGCGCCAGTGCATGACGTAGAGCGCCAGCCACATTACCTTGATTATCAACGTATTTTTTTAGCATACTCAAATACAACGGTTTTTTACCCACAACGCGACTCAATCCCAAATTGACATCCAAACCACCAATCACCGGTAAGGCAATATCTTGAGTGGGGTGTGTTACGACGGGGGTCACAGGTTGAATATCTTGAGCGATAGGTGCAATCCATTTGAGTAGTGCAAGATAGAGTGTTTCGGGGTGAATAGGTTTGGATACATGATCATTCATTCCTGCTTGTAAGCAGCGATCTTTGTCTTGTTGCATCGCATTGGCGGTCATTGCGATAATGGGCAGTTCGTTGAATTTGGACTGTTTACGAATTTCTATCGTGGCAGCAATACCGTCCATCACAGGCATTTGCATATCCATTAAGACAAGCTCATAACTTTTTTGCTCTAGCATATAGAGCGCTTCACGACCATCGTTGGCGATATCTACATTAAATCCTTCATAGCTCAGCATTCCCTCAATGACCTCTTGATTGAGGGCATTATCTTCAACAACCAATATAGTTGCCCCTCGACGGCGCTGAATTTCCGCAAGAATATCACTTAAATTGCTTAATTCAGGCGCAGATAGAGCAGACTCATGTCCTTGAGCGTCATCTTCCTCACTTAGTAAACGTGTCACAATATCAAACAACAGTGAAAAATTGACCGGTTTGATTAGCACCGTGTCAAGCCCAGCTAACTCTATTTCTCTTAACACTTCCTCACGCCCATGTGCAGTGACCATGATAATTTGCGGTTTTTGTATGAGGGGTAGCGCCATGATGGCTTTGGCTGTTTCCGAACCATCCATTACTGGCATATACCAATCAAGAAACACTAATTCGTAGGGCTCTTTAAGGTTGTCTGCCATAGCAATATATTTCAAGGCTTTTTCGCCCGACGCGACTTGCGTAACACCCAATCCCATGTTGGACAATATATTCTCTAATTCGTAGCGCGAAATTTCGTTATCATCAACCACTAATACACGTCTATCTTGCAGACTTTTTGTGTGCGTAGCATGAAGATGATGGCGCATTGCTTTTTTTAGTCGCGCTGAAAACCAGAATTTACTTCCCTCGCCCAATACGCTCTCCACACCAACCTCTCCGCCCATAAGGCTAGACAGTTTTTTGGAAATAGATAATCCCAGACCGCTGCCGCCATATTTACGACTCGTTGAGGTATCGGCTTGCTGGAAATCTTGAAAGAGTTTTTCAATCGCCTCAGCGGTTAAACCAATACCCGTGTCCTTCACGCTGAAATGTAAGAAAATATCGTCTTCGTTGTCTTCTAACACCTTGACACAAATGACTATTTCTCCTTCATCGGTAAATTTCACGGCATTGTTTGCATAATTGACGAGAATTTGCCCAAGACGCAGCGGATCACCATTGAGATAGAGTGGCAGTGTTTTATCTATATCAAAGACAATTTCAAGATCCTTGTCTTTTGCTTTCTCTGCGATAAGATTGAGTACATTACTGAGTACTTTTTCAATTTTGAAATCGACATGCTCGAGAATAATTTTACCGGCTTCAATTTTAGATAAATTTAAAATATCATTGATAATACCTAGCAAATGTTGGCTGGAGTTTTGAATTTTAGTGATGTAGTCGTGTTGTTTTTTCGATAAGTCCGTTTTTAAGATGAGATGAGAAATACCAATAATGGCATTCATCGGTGTACGAATTTCATGGCTCATATTCGCTAAGAAATCAGACTTCATTTGGGTACTGTCTTCGGCTATTTTTTTAGCATTACGCAGTATCATTTCCGTTTCTTTTTTGGATGAAATATCGCGGGCAGAAACACAAACAAAGATTTGATTGTTGGTGACGGGGAGTTTACTTAAGCCAATTTCCACCGCAAAATCACTACCATCTCTGCGAATAGCCCGCAAATCCATTTTAGCGCCCATCTCGCGTGTACCGCCTTCTTGCATAAATTTTTGGCGCATGGCAGGATGGTTAGGCTTGATTGATAGGGGGACAAGAGAGTCCACATTTTTCCATAACAACTCACCGGGGTCGTAACCAAAAATTTCATCTGCCCTTTTATTACAAAGTACGATGACACCATCAACATCAACAACAAGCATCGCATCTGGTGCTGATTCAATAATGCCGCGAAACCACGCTTCAGTTTCTTTTAGCTCCGCTTTTTGTATTTCAAGCTCAACGGCTTGCTCTTCTAGTTGCGCTGCTTGTATTTCTAAATTATCGGTTTGTGTTTGCGTTTCGATCAGTAGCATTTGTGTTTTAAGATTACGATCGAGAATCTCAATACTTATGGCTACGGTGGGCATTAACTCATCTAAAAGTGCTTTTTCTGTTGCGCTTAATGGGGAAAATAAGGCAATTTCAATCACGCCTAAGAGTTCGTTGATGCGTAAAATGGGATAGACCAAAACATGACTGGGCAGGGATTCACCTAAACTGGACGCAATTTTTACATAATTTTCTGGTACGTTATTGATGGCTATTGATTTTTTTTCTATAGCACATTGCCCAACTAATCCTTGCCCAAATAAAATCGTTTCTTTCTCTTTGGGCGTGAAATAATGACCATAGCTACCCAATATATGCAGTTCATTATTTTGGCATTGATAAAACGACGCATAGCCCGCATTTAAAATAGGGCAAATGGCGGAAAGAAAGGTGTGTGCGAAAACATCAAATGTGTCCACTTGATAAAGTTTCGTGGAAATAGAGGCAAAGTGTTCTTTACCCCAGCGTTGCATTTCTATAGTTTGGGAGGCGGTTTGCAGTGTAATAAACGTACGTGCAATACGTCCAATTTCATTCTGATCATCGGTATAAGGAATGACTTCGTGTAATTTACCATTGGCGATATTATCCACCGCATCTTGCAATCGTTTAATTGGCTTGAGAATAGCTTTGCTCATCAAAAGACTGCTTATTAACATCAAACTCAAACCAAGTAGCATCAGAATGAATGTAATAAAAATCACCTTCTCACCAACATTTTTTAAATACGCCGCGGTATTTGATAAATGTTGTTGTTTATTGTCATTTATCGTTGACAATATCGTTTCTATTTTATGCCCAAGATCGCCTAATTTTTTGGTTTGTGGTAGAAGAATGACATTGTCTGCTTTTTGATTTTTAATCGCGTCAACGAGTGTTTTTACAGTGCTTTGATACTCATTGAAAGCAATATCAAAATTGATCCAATTTTTTTTATTTTC
>OMIH01000024.1 GCA_900299045.1 Methylococcaceae bacterium | reverse complement strand
TCGAGTACGTTGTCGTCTTTGGTGAGTGCCATAATATCTAAAACGCGGTTAATCATTTGACGATTGATGCCATAATTGACTTGCGTGAACATCGCGGGACGGAATTTAAATTCGATGCCATGATCGGGCAGTTCGTAGGTGAGCGTGACCACTGGTTCACCATCGAGAGGGACAATCGTGTCAGGACCTTTGGGTTGAAGGCAAAGACTAATGTCATTTGCGTCTGCAAATTCACGCATTTTCTCTTTATCTTCAGCCGTGGGTGACTCAAGCACACGCACAGCAAGCACACATTTTTCATCACCAATAGCGACTTCAATTTGGGGAATTTTGTCACGAATGGTTAAACTTTTAATCATTTCACCTAATTCAATAAGACGCGTTCCAACAAGGGGGTGCATCACCGCGCAACTGTTAATTTCAGCTAAAAAAGGATTGCGTCGCTCACGAAATCCCACTAACACGCGGTCTTTTTTTGCAACATATTTGACGCCCATACGCGCTTTTCGGCGGTATCCCCAATGTTCACCCACGAGCGGCTGCCATAAAGGCGGAATCTCAACTTTGCCGATACGTTTGAATTGTTCACATAATAAATCTTGTTTAATTTGAATTTGCGCATCCACTTGCACATGTTGAAAACTACAACCACCGCACACACCATAATGCGGGCAAGGGGCTTGCACGCGATTGTCTGCACGGGTAAGTAAATTAACGACTTTGCCTTCAGCAAAATCTTTGCGGCTATCGGTATAAATAAACTCAACTTGCTCACCAGGCAGTGCTTCATCTATAAAGACGGCTTTACCGTTCACATGGGCTACGCCACGTCCATCGTGTGTGAAGGACTCAATAGTTGCTGGCGTGGGTATTTCTGAAAATGTTTTTTTACGAGGTCTTCTTGACATGAATGTAATATGGTTAAGTTTAGGGAAAATGAAGTTTGCATCATCATAACAAAATTAAGCGGTCGTAGCTCATTGCGCTTTTCTTTGTTACTATCATACCGTTATTGACTGACTATTTTTTTTCATGCCACAGAGTTATTTATTTCAGCGAGAACCCCGATGGATAGCCCCCACGCCAGTGCGCTACAAACACTTACCTTGCAGGTTGCAATCGTGGTTGCATGAAAAAACATCGCTGACTCAGCGTTTGCGTGATGAATGGGGAGTTGTTAGCGTACAAGTATTATTTGAGTGTTGGCAAGCGCCTTTTTTATCGGAGCGACAAAAGCTGCAAGTACCTGAAAATCGGCTGTGTTTAGTGCGAGAAGTGGTATTGCTAAGTCATCATACACCGCTTATTCTCGCGCGAACGGTTATTCCTCGTGCAACATTGCTGGCAACACAAGGTAACTTAGCGCGACTTGGCACACGTCCATTAGGTGAAATTTTATTCTCATCAACGAGTTTGCAACGACAGTGGCTAGATATCGCGCAAATTTCCCCTGAAAAATGGAAATGCGCGTCATCCTCTTTTTTTATTGAAGCCCCTGTATGGGGTAGACGCACCCGATACAGTATAAATAAACACCCTATGTTAGTCAGTGAGTTTTTTTTACCGAGTTTACTTGAAAAATGATAACGATAATTCAACGCGTCACGCAGGCGAGCGTGAGTGTAGACGATAAAATGATTGGTAATATTCACCAAGGGATTATGGCGCTAGTTGCTGTTGAAAAAAACGATACTCGCTCAAGTGTGGAACGTTTGTTTGAGCGTATCATTAACTATCGTATTTTTGCGGATGATCATGGCAAAATGAATTTGAGTTTGCGCGATATTGAGGGCGGTTTGTTACTGGTACCGCAATTTACCCTAGCGGCAAACACCAATAAAGGTAATCGTCCCAGTTTTGCAAGCGCTGCATCCCCTGAATATGGTCTTGAAATGTTCACTTATTTACAAAATCATGCAATCAAGCATTATCAGCACGTGCAATGGGGTCAATTTGGTGCTGATATGCAAGTGGCTTTAATTAACGATGGTCCTGTTACCTTTACGCTGACGGTAAGTGGAGGGTAATGTATGCAAATAGGTTCCTATCAGCTAAAAAACAATCTTATTCTTGCACCCATGGCGGGTGTGAGCGATGCCCCTTTTCGAGAAATTTGCGCTGAATTTGGCGCAGGACTCACCGTATCGGAGATGGTCGCGTCCAATCCTATGCTACGCAACAATACAGGTACGCTCCTTCGTGCTAAACATGGTGAAAATAATGGTGTACGCTCGGTACAAATTTTAGGCACCAATCCGCACGATTTGGCACAAGCTGCTAGATTTAATGTCGAAAATGGTGCGCAAATTATTGATATTAATATGGGGTGTCCGGCAAAAAAAGTTTGTTCCGTTGCCGCGGGTTCTGCCTTATTGCGTGATGAAATGCTGGTTAAACAGATTCTTGATGCCGTTGTCAATGCTGTTGATGTGCCGGTAACGCTTAAAATTCGTACTGGCTGGGATAAAGAGAGCCGTAATGCGCTCACTATTGCCAAAATTGCGGAGGATTCAGGTATCGCCGCATTGACAATTCATGGGCGAACGCGTGCATGTAAATTTGAAGGTTTGGCGGAATATGACACGATTAAGCAAGTCAAACAAGCCGTCTCTATTCCCATTATTGCTAATGGTGATATTGATAGTCCAGAAAAAGCCTATTTTGTTTTAGAAAAAACGGGGGCGGATGCTATTATGATTGGGCGTGCTGCACAAGGAAATCCTTGGCTATTTTCGCAAATATCGCATTTTCTTGAATACGCTACGTTAACTGAAAAACCATCAATAGATGATATTCACACCGTCTTGATATCACATTTAGAAAAGCTCTATTCGTTTTATGGCGCGGGCATGGGCGTGCGTCTAGCAAGAAAGCATATTAGTTGGTATTTTCGTGCCATTGAGGGGGTGGATAGTTTACTCAAACAGCAAATTAATCAAACGCTTGAGCCTAAAGAGCAGTTGCGCTTAGTTTCACTAGCAATAGCGCGAATATAAAGTTAAACGTTGTTTTTGATGACAAAAAGCAATCATTATTTTTTATATCTGAGCAGAATCACGCTAAAATATACCCCCATTAATTAACAATAGTTATCAAAAATCGTCTGATCACTCAAAAAAAATAGCAATCAACATAAATCATGGCAAAACAAAATATGCGTCTATATTTTAGGGATAGCAACATCCTTTCGCTTTACTGCAAAAAGCGATATTTATGAAAAATAAGGCACTCGGTTTAGCGGCATTGTTTGCGGCAATGTTCTCCGCTCCCAGTTGTGCGGATATTACGCTTACGTTAAATAGTGGTGAATTTGTATTGCATGATAACGGCACCGTGACCGATACGACGACGGGACTCACATGGCAGTCCTGTGCTGTTGGGCAAGTATGGGATTTTGCAACAGCAACGTGTGCAGGCAATGCGCAAGCTTACACGTACGCAAACGCCATGAAAATTACCAGTGATTTTGCAGGTAAAACCGATTGGCGATTACCAAGTCTTGTCGAATTAAATTCGATTGTGGAGTTAAAGAACAATAATCAGCCCGTTAACAAATTGGTCTGTCTCTTATACACATCTCCGAGCCCACGAGACGCTACGCTATCTCGTATGCCGTCTTCTGCT
>OMIH01000023.1 GCA_900299045.1 Methylococcaceae bacterium | reverse complement strand
GCTGAAGCCAGCTATAATCTAGGTAATGCGCTTAATACGAGCGGACAATATGACGAAGCGGAAAAAAGTTACCGTCGTGCGTTGAAAATTGATGCGAAATGTAAAAAAGCCAATTATAACCTAGCCATTGTCCTCACAAAGTTAGAAAGACTCACCGAGGCACAAGAACATTATCGCCAAGAAATAGCGGTAAATCCCACTTTTGCTGAGGCGCATAGTAATTTAGGTAATTTACTTAAAAATTTAGGTCAACTCAAAGAAGCCGAAGATTGTTATCGACAAGCCTTAGCGGTGAATCCCAGTTATGTTGATGCGTATACCAACTTGCTCTACACCCTCGCTCACAACCCTGACGCGCCACCCGAATTTGCGTTTCAAGAAGCATTAAATTTTGGGAAAGTGGCGATGCACAATGTACAACCGCTTGTGCATTCCCCTGCTAACCGTGATGCTAATAAAAAATTACGTGTAGGGATGCTATCAGGTGATTTTTGGAATCATGCGGTTGCCTTTTTTATGGAGCCACTGCTCGCAAAGCTTGATAAAAATAATTTTGAATGGGTAGCCTATTACAACAATACAAAAAATGATGTAATTACACAAAAAATCAAAAGTCATTTTACAGAATGGAATGACATTTCTGGACTGAGTGATGTACAAGTCGCGCAAAAAATCGCCAACGATCGCATCGACATCATTATTGATTTATCTGGACATACAGATAAAAACCGCCTGATGGCGCTTGCTTACAAACCAGCACCAATTCAAGTGTCATGGCTCGGCTATCCAGCTACCACAGGTGTACCCACTATGGACTATTACTTGGTTGATAATAATTGGTGCCCTACGGGATTGCTCGATAATTATTTTATCGAAAAATTGGTGCAATTACCCAGTGTCGTCACATTTGAATCGCCCGATAAAAATGTTCCCGTTGTCGATACGCCGGCATTGAAAAACGGTTATATTACGTTTGGCAGTTTTAATCGTAGTAGTAAATTAACACAACGCACCTTAGATTTATGGTGCAGAGCACTCAATGCGGTTCCTAGCGCAAAAATGGTCTTGGGCAATATCTCAGATGCACCGCTGCAAGCACAATTAGAACAAGAATTTTCTCGTCGTGGCATTTCTGTTGATAGATTAACTTTTCATGCAAAAAAATCCATTCCAGAGTATTTAGCACTCCACGGTGATATTGATTTTATCTTAGATACGTTTCCTTATGCCGGTGGCACAACAAGCGGTTTTGCATTATGGATGGGTGTTCCTGTTTTGACTTACTCTTGGCCTAGTTTACCAGGACGTGCCGGTAATATGTGGTTAAGTTCTGTTGGTTTACAGGATAAATTTCTCGCGGAAACGGAAACGGAATTTATTGAATTAGCCAAATCATGGAGTGAAAATATCAACGAATTGCAATCCCTACGCCATCAATTACGTGGGCGAATGCAACATGGCGAAATGAAACCTGAAAATGTCGCTCGTGGACTGGAAAAAGGCTTAACCATGATGTGGCAGCGTTTTTGTAGTGGACTGCCTGTGGAAAGTTTTAGCGTACCTAAAGCCATTGATTAATGTTCAAAAAATATAAAAAAAGCGCAAAACCTAAAACCGTTTTGCGCTTTTTAATGACATCAAAAAATTAGCAACTTAGTTACTTTTACCAGCGCGTTTACGCTCGTTTTCCGTCAATAATTTTTTACGCAGACGAATTGATTTTGGCGTGACTTCAACTAATTCATCATCCGAAATAAACTCTAACGCTTGTTCAAGGGTTAATTTTTGAATACGCGCAAGCACTAAACTTTCATCAGTACCTGAGGCACGAATATTGGTTAATTGTTTGGGTTTACAAGGGTTAACACACAAATCGTTTGAGCGTGAATGCAAACCAACCAGCATACCTTCATATACTTCATCGCCATTCACCAGTAATAACTCACCACGCTCTTGCAGAGGATGCAATGAATAGGTGACCGCTTTACCGGTAATCATTGAAATCATCACACCACGCATACGCGTACCGACATCACCGGCTTTCATAGGGCCGTAATGATCAAATACATGGTAAAGCAAACCCGAACCCGATGTTGCGGTCATAAATTCAGTTTGGAAACCAATTAAACCACGAGAAGGCATCATGTATTCCAAACGAATACGACCTTTGCCGTCTGGCACCATATTGGTCAAATCGCCTTTACGCTCGCCCAATTTTTCCATGATGGAACCTTGATGCTCTTCTTCAACTTCAATAGTCACCATTTCAAACGGTTCGCATTTTTTGCCATCAATTTCTTTTAAAATCACTTCAGGGCGCGATACCCCCATCTCAAAGCCTTCACGACGCATATTTTCAATTAAAACAGATAAATGCAATTCGCCACGACCCGATACTTTGAATTTATCTGGATCCGCAGTATCTTCAACTTTAAGCGCGACGTTATGTTGTAATTCTTTTTCTAAACGATCACGAATTTGGCGTGTCGTGACAAATTTACCTTCTTTACCAGCAAAAGGTGAATTGTTAACTTGGAATGTCATCGAAACAGTCGGTTCATCCACCGATAAAGGTGTCATGATTTCTACTTTTTCGGGACTGCAAATAGTGTCTGAAATTTCTAATTTTTCAATACCGGCAAACGCAATAATATCCCCTGCTCTTGCTTCTTGTACTTCAACGCGCTCTAAACCATGAAAACCGTAAACTTGGAGCATACGACCTTTACGCTCAACGCCTTCGCGGTTCACAATCACAAGTTGTTGATTGGGTTTAATAACACCGCGTTGAATACGACCAATACCAATCACGCCAGTATAAGTATTGTAATCTAAGCTGGTCACTTGCATTTGGAAAGGGCCATCCACATTCACCGGTGGTGGACTCACTTTATCCACAATCGTTTGGAATAGCGGTGTCATATCACCACCGCTAACCGTTGATTCAAGTCCTGCATAACCATTGATTGCCGATGCGTAAACAATCGGGAAATCCAATTGCTCATCGGTTGCGCCTAAACGATCAAATAAATCGAATGTTTGATCCACGACCCAATCTGGACGCGCCCCTGGGCGATCCACTTTATTGATAACGACAATGGGTTTTAAACCTAAAGCAAACGCTTTTTGCGTCACAGAACGCGTTTGTGGCATAGGACCATCTACTGCGTCAACAAGTAATAAAACAGAATCTACCATCGATAAAACACGCTCAACCTCACCACCGAAATCAGCGTGTCCTGGGGTGTCAACGATATTGATGTGATAGCCATTCCAATCTAGCGCCGTATTTTTCGCTAAAATGGTAATGCCGCGTTCTTTTTCAATATCGTTAGAATCCATGACGCGCTCGGCCACTTTCGTATGCGCTGCGAAAGTGCCAGATTGTTGCAATAATTTATCCACAAGCGTCGTTTTACCGTGGTCAACGTGCGCGATGATGGCAATATTTCTTAGTTTTTCAATCACTTTTTGTACTCTTTAAGTTAAATAAAATAGGGTGTTACTTTTAAATTTTGGTTTGAATGTTTAACTTTGCTGCCAAGGTAGACCTAAAAAACGCCAGCCATTCAAATGACCGCGCTGTTTATTGTGATCTAGCGCACCTTCAAAACCATCAACAATGTTAATTAAACGCAAATAACCAGTATTTTCGAGCGCGACTGCGGCTTCAAGCGAGCGTTGTCCACTGCGACATAATAATAAAATAGGCGTATTGGGATTAGGTGCAACACGACGGACACTTTCAACAAACTGGGCATTGAGTTGAAAATCAGGGGCTTCTTTCCATGGAATATGGATAGCTTTTGGTGGGTGCCCCACAAATAAGTGCTCCATTTTTGTCCGTACGTCAATTAATACCGCTGTTGCGTCATTTTGCAAAATATCCCACGATTCTTGCGGGCTGCGATTTTCAATCATGGTGAAATTTCCAAAAGTTAAATGTTCAGCGACTATTATCGCATTCATTATCAATTTTGGCTCGGCTAACTGCGACCCAAAACCGATTTTAATTAAAAAACTAAATATCACCGTAAGAAGAATTGGCGATACAATACGCTAAACTATCCACTTCATGCCTTAACTTAACGCAAGGCGTTACCATTAAAAAACTTATGCAAACTGAGATCGAAAACGTTCGCGCCACCGCAGAATTATTATATAGTCAAGCAGACATTGACACGGCACTTGACACCATGGCAAGGCAAATTAATCAATTACTTGCAGGGCGTGACCCGCTTGTACTCTGTGTCATGAATGGCGGACTGGTCACAGCAGGGCACCTCCTCACCCGCTTAACGCTCCCACTGACCATTGATGCAATTAATGCAAGCCGCTATCAAAATAAAACCGTTGGTGACGAAGTTGAATGGCTGATTCAGCCGCGTACCTCACTTAAAGACCGCACGATTTTAGTCATTGATGATATTTTGGACGCGGGTATTACCCTCGCTGCGATTTATGATTATTGTCTAAAAGAAGGTGCCAGCTCGGTTTACACTGCGGTACTGCTCAGTAAAGACTTACCACATAAAAAACCGATAACTGCCGATTTTGTTGGCTTAACTGTCCCCGATCGCTATGTTTTTGGCTACGGTATGGACTACAAAGGCTATTGGCGTAATGCAAATGGCATTTATGCTTGCGTGGAGTAAATAATGACAACAAATTTCAAGCCATTTGGTTCTGTTATGCTCGACGTTGCAGGACTTGCATTAACCCCTGCAGAACGTGAGGTGATTAATCATCCAAACACAGGCGCTGTTATTTTATTTTCCCGTAATTATGAAAATTCTCAGCAAATAACCCAGCTCATCAAAGATATTCGCGCTGCAAGACAAGGTGAGATTTTAATCGCTGTCGATCAAGAAGGCGGACGAGTTCAACGTTTTCAAACGGGTTTCACGCGACTGCCACCAGTGGCACCTGTCTCTTATACACAT
>OMIH01000022.1 GCA_900299045.1 Methylococcaceae bacterium | reverse complement strand
ACTTTTACCTGCGTTTGCTTCTGCTGAAGAGCATGGCGGTGGCGAAGGGGGTGAGGGGGGGGGTACACCAAAAATTCAGTATATGGAAATCACGCCAAAGTTCGTTGTGAATTTGATTGAACCTAAAAAATTCTTAGCCATTAATGTACAAGTGCTTGTTGAAGGTGCAACGGCTGAGGCGGTCAAAAAACACATGGCGGCAATTAAGCATGAGTTACTAATGCTATTTAGTGACCGTTCAATTGACAGTTTGCAAACAATGGAGCAACGCGAAGCACTTCGTCAACAAGCAGTTGAATTAGTTCACAAAACCATTGATAAAGCCGAAGGCGTCGAAGAAGAAAAAGAAGAAGAACCTCAAGAAGGTCACAAGCGCATGAAAAAGAGAGATTACTCAAAACTTCCTAGTGCTGGCTTTAAAGATTTATTCTTTACCGAATTCTTATTGCAATAAGTTGCACGCTGCTTTAACGTTTGCAATACGTTCATCTCGCTGCTGCGCTGTATAAGGCGTAGCAGCCAATTTTCCCCACACTGGCGCAGGCCATGCTTTATCCGTTTGATAACGTACAATATGATGTATGTGTAATTGCGGTACAATATTCCCAATCGCTGCTATGTTGAGTTTATCTGCTTGAAATAGCGTGGCGAGTTGTTGCGAAAAATAACTCGATTCTTGCATGAATAATTGTTGATTTTGAGGCGTGAGTTCGTAAATTTCACGAACATTGTCACATTGTGGCACTAAAATAAACCATGGAAATTGACTATCATTGAGAAGCAATACTTGGCAGAGTTCAAATTGTCCAATAACAAAACAATCCTGTTTTAATTGCGCATGAAGTTCAAATGTCGGCATGAAACACCTAAAAATAAAATAAAAAATACGTTAAATGGATATCGCAGAATTGTTGACGCTCGCTTTTGAGTGTAATGCCTCAGATTTACATTTATCAGCCGGTGCGGCGCCCATGATTCGCGTTGATGGACAAATGCAACGACTGCATTTTCCCATTCTGGACAATACGCACGTTGCGCATCTGGTTTATCATACTATGAATGCAGTGCAACGTGAGGATTACGACACGCATTTAGAGCTCGATTTTTCCTATACACTTGAAAATGGTAGACGTTTTCGCGTCAATGCGTTTCATCAAGCGCGAGGCATTGCAGCGGTTTTTCGATTGATACCGAGTGAGATTTTAACGCTTGCGCAACTGAGTGCCCCACCCATTTGCGAGCAATTATGTGAAAAAAAGCGGGGACTTATTCTTGTCACGGGCGCAACGGGGAGTGGAAAATCGACCACGCTTGCCGCGATGCTTGATAATATCAATACGCGCAAGCAAGCGCATATTTTAACCATTGAAGATCCTATTGAATTTGTTCATGAAAGCAAGCAATGTTTAGTCAATCAACGAGAAGTGAAACGTGACACACACAGTTTTCATAATGCACTACGCGCCGCGCTACGTGAAGATCCGGATGTGATTTTCGTGGGTGAGTTGCGTGACCTTGAGACCATTCGTTTAGCATTAAGTGCCGCTGAAACAGGGCATTTGGTGTTGGGCACGCTGCATACAGCGTCAGCGGCAAAAACGATTGATCGAATTGTTGACGTATTTAGTGCCACTGAAAAAGACATGATTCGCACGATGCTTTCCGAATCATTGCAAGCCGTGATTTCGCAAACGCTTGTGCCAAAGGTGGGTGGTGGACGCATGGCTGTGCATGAAATCATGATAGGCACACCTGCTATTAAAAATTTGATTCGAGAATCTAAAGTGGCGCAGATGTATTCGGTCATGCAAACAGGGCGACAAGAAGGAATGCAAACGCTAGATCAATGTTTAAAAATGCGTGTAGATGCCGGTGATATTTCATCTGAAATCGCTGCGTCATTTGCGGTGAATAAAACGTTTTTTTCATAGGGACAGCACATGAAGGGATTAAACGCGCAACAACAAGCAGCGGTCAAATTAGTGGATAAGCCTTTACTGGTGCTTGCTGGTGCGGGTAGCGGAAAAACGCGCGTTATTACTGAAAAAATTGCTTACTTAGTGAAACAAGGGCTTGCGGCACGGCATATTGCCGCGTTGACGTTCACCAATAAAGCCGCACGAGAAATGCAAAGTCGCGTGAGTAAATTACTGCATGGCTCAGAGAGTCGCGGTCTTCGCGTGTCTACTTTTCACTCGCTTGGACTCGATATCTTACGCAAAGAACACAAAGCATTAGGCTATAAAGCATCGATTACCTTGTTTGATGAATACGACAAAGGTACCGTGCTCAAAAGTTTATTCACGCAACAACACGGTGATTATGACAATACACAAATTGATCAGTGTGCCGCTAAAATTGGACAGTGGAAAAATGCGTTTATCACGCCACAGCAAGCCATTGAAAGTGCAAAAGTGCCCATCGAACTCCACGCAGCGCATATTTATGCCGATTACACACGCAGTTTACACGCATACAACGCGGTTGATTTTGATGATTTGATTTTCATTCCGGTGTTATTATTTCAACGTCACCCCGATATTTTGGAGAAATGGCAACACCGTTTGCGGTATTTGCTCGTCGATGAATATCAAGATACGAATTTTACACAATACCAATTAGTGAAATTATTAGTAGGTAAGTTGGCAAAATTTACCGTTGTGGGCGATGATGACCAGTCTATTTATGCGTGGCGTGGGGCGCAACCGGAAAATTTAGCGCAACTCAAGACAGATTATTCCCGTTTAGAAGTGATTAAACTCGAGCAAAATTACCGCTCAACACAGCGCATTTTAAAAGTGGCTAACACGTTAATTGCGAATAATCCGCATGTGTTTGAAAAGAAATTATGGAGTCAACTCGATACCGGTGCGCCACTGCGCGTCTTAGCGCATCGCAATGAGCAATTGGAAGCAACACAGATTGTATCGGAAATTATGCACCATAAATTGATGAATAATACGCGCTATCAAGATTATGCAATTTTGTATCGTGGCAATCATCAATCTCGTTTAGTTGAGCAAAGTCTGCGCGAAAAAAATGTACCGTATTTCATTAGTGGCGGCACCTCCTTTTTTTCTTATGCGGAAGTTAAGGATGTGTTGAGTTATTTACGTTTACTGGCAAATCCTGAAGATGACGCGGCTTTTTTGCGGATTGTCAATACGCCAAGACGTGAAATTGGTGCATCAACCCTTGAAAAGCTCGGAACGTATGCGCGAGAGCGGCAAGTGAGTTTGTTTATTGCTTGCAATCAAATGGGGCTGGGGACGCGTTTGACGCCAACATCGCACCGGCGTGTGAAGCAGTTTCACGATTGGATGCTTGAGCAGTCAATTCAGTTAAATCATGAAGAAGATAAAATTGCCTATGTGCGTCAATTACTTGAGCAAATAGGCTATACACAGTATTTGCGCGAAGACAGTCCCAGTCGTGATACCGCTGATCGACGCGCAAGAAATGTCAATGATTTACTTCATTGGCTACAAAAGTTAATTGATCGAAGTAAAGGCGATGGTGCTGCGTTTTCGCTAAGTGACTTAATTGCTAAGGTCATGTTACTGGATATTTTAGAGCGTGGGCATGAAGACGAGGTCAATGACGAGGTGAGTTTAATGACGCTGCATGCAGCTAAAGGACTTGAGTTTCCACATGTGTTTTTGATTGGAATGGAAGAGAAATTACTCCCCCATCAAAATAGTATTGATAATGACAGCATTGAAGAAGAGCGTCGCTTGGCGTATGTTGGCATTACACGCGCTCAAGTGACCTGTACGCTCAGTTATTGCACGCATCGCAAACAACGAGGCGTTCATGAGGAGTGTGAACCAAGTCGTTTTTTAGAGGAGTTACCGCAAGACGATCTGCATTGGGCAGCGCGTCAAGCGTTGCCAGAGGAAACGAAAATAGAAAATAAACGTTCATTTTTTGCGAATATGAAAGATTTACTATCCGATGAGTAAAAAAACAGGGCTAAACGCCGCCACTAATATAGATCAAGCACATTTACCGGTGTCTGTTGTCATTGGTATTGTGAAAAATGAAGCGGGGCAATTTTTCATTTCGCGTCGAGATGAAACCGCTCATCAAGGCGGCTTTTGGGAATTTGCAGGCGGTAAAGTAGAGCATGGCGAAACGCTGTATGCGGCACTTGCGCGTGAACTCAAAGAAGAAATTGGTATTGAGATGCGTCATGCGCTGCCGCTGATTAATTTTCGCCACGCGTATGCGGATCGAATCGTGCACTTGCACGTTTTTTCAGTGACAGATTTTACGGGTGAGGCGACGAGTCGCGCAGGTCAAGAAAGTGCGTGGGTGAGTTTACAGGAGCTCGCAGGCTATACGTTTCCTGCTGCCAATCGCGCCATTTTAACAGCATTAAATTTACCCCCGTATTACGCTATTTTGGATGATAGTGAAGGGAATGTAGACGAAAAATTAGCGTATTTGCTGGCGCAAAATGTGACGCTTATTCAAGCGCGACTCAAACAGTCTACCTTCCAGCAAGCACATGATTTTTTAAGTAAAGCCTACCCCCTGTGCCGCGCCGCTAACGTCACCTTGCTGGTGAATTCAGGCACAGAAAATGCGTTTGATATGCCATCTGATGGCATACATTTAACGCGTATACATTTGCTTGAGAGTCATTGTCGACCGGGCAATATTAAATGGCTGAGTGCATCGTGTCATAATCAATTAGAATTAGAACATGCGCAGAAAATTGGTGTGGATTTTGCTGTGCTTTCTCCCGTATGGGAAACGCCAAGTCATCCCGATGTCAGCACACTCGGGTGGGTGGGGTTTAATGAACTCGCCAGTCTTTATGCTATGCCTATTTATGCGTTAGGTGGTGTTAAAAAGTCGCAGTTAACCACCGCTTATTACGCGGGTGCACAAGGTATTTGTGGAATTAGCACTTTCTTGGCAACGTAATTTTCCATCTACTTAGCTTTTCTTCGTTACGACATTCTAGTTGAATGTGACGAGTTAGTTGTATAATGGGCAGAGAAATCCATTGTTTTCCCTCATTTCGTGTCATCAAAAAGGCGTTTGCCGTTTTTGTATTTAATTTTTCTTTTTTTAAGGTGAATAAACCGTGAGCAATAATTTTATTTTCACTTCCGAATCTGTTTCTGAAGGTCATCCAGACAAAGTTGCTGATCAAATTTCAGACGCTGTATTAGACGCCATTTTAGCGCAAGATCCAAAAGCGCGTGTGGCGTGTGAAACTTTAGTGAAAACAGGCATGGTCATTTTGGCTCGTGAAATCACAACCGACGCTTGGGTCGATACTGAAGCACTTGTGCGCAAAGTGGTCTGTGAAAATGGTTATGACAACGGTGACGTTGGTTTTGATGGAAATAGTTGCGCTGTGCTTAACGCGATTGGTAAGCAGTCAGCCGACATTGCGATGGGCGTGGATGAAAATGCCAATCACGAACAAGGGGCGGGCGATCAAGGTTTAATGTTTGGTTATGCGAGCAATGAAACCGATGTTTTTATGCCAGCGCCTATTACTTATTCGCACTTATTAGTACAACGTCAAGCACAACTTCGTAAAAATAAAACCTTGCCTTGGCTACGTCCTGATGCCAAAAGCCAGATTACTTTCCGTTATGAAAATAATAAACCCGTTGCCATTGACGCGGTGGTTTTATCAACGCAGCATTCACCTGAAATTAGTACCCAATCACTCCATGAAGCGGTCATGGACGATATTATTTTGCACGTTTTGCCTAAAGAATGGCTCCATAAAGACACCAAGTATTTTATTAACCCAACCGGTCAATTCATTATTGGCGGTCCTGTAGGCGATTGCGGATTAACAGGTCGTAAAATTATTGTGGACACTTACGGCGGTATGGCGCGTCACGGTGGCGGTGCGTTTTCGGGTAAAGATCCTTCAAAAGTAGATCGTTCTGCGGCTTATATGGCGCGTTATGTCGCTAAAAATATTGTTGCGGCTGGACTAGCTGAGCGTTGCGAAATTCAAGTGTCTTACGCGATTGGCGTAGCAGAGCCAACCTCTATTAGCGTTGAAACCTTTGGCACGGGCAAACTGGATGAAACACGTTTAGTGGCGATTGTGCGTGATGTGTTTGATTTACGTCCAAAAGGCTTGATTGCACAACTTGATCTTTTGCGTCCAATTTATCAACCCACGGCAGCGTATGGACATTTTGGTCGTCATGAAGATACGTTTAGCTGGGAAAAAACGGATAAAGTTGACGCATTGAGAGCCGCTGCAGGTTTGTAAGAATATTTAGGGTGTGGGCGGTTTACTAAAAACGTACACACCAATGCTTTATTTCATTAAGGAAATTATAAAATGAGTTTTACCGATTACAAAGTCGCTGATATTTCATTGGCCGATTGGGGTCGCAAAGAAATCAATATTGCGGAAACCGAAATGCCAGGGTTGATGGCATTGCGTGCAGAATATGGCGCAGAAAAACCACTTGAAGGGGCGCGTATTGCAGGATGTTTGCACATGACCATTCAAACGGCTGTGTTAATGGAAACATTGACGGCATTAGGCGCTACAGTGCGTTGGTCGTCATGCAATATTTTCTCAACGCAAGATCATGCCGCCGCCGCTATGGCAGCAGCAGGTATTCCTGTTTTTGCTTGGAAAGGCGAAACAGAAGCCGAGGCAGAATGGTGCATTGAACAAACTATTTTAGGTGCAGATGGCTGGCGTCCAAATATGATTCTTGATGATGGCGGTGACTTAACCACCATGATGCACGATAAATTTCCTGAATTAATGGGCGATATTCGTGGCATTTCAGAAGAAACCACCACAGGCGTTCTT
>OMIH01000021.1 GCA_900299045.1 Methylococcaceae bacterium | reverse complement strand
TTGCCGCCAATTTTCGATACAATTCCGACAATGAAACGCCAGACCAAAATTGTTCTTCAAATTCGTCCGTAATTTCAATCGCGCGATTAAGTTCTTTACGCTTTGAGAAAATAAAAGTCCACGATACAAGCGATGCAGTAAATAAAACCAGCATCACAAATTGCACCACAAAACTCGCTTCAGTTACTAAATGGAAAATCGATAAATCAGT
Source organism: Methylococcaceae bacterium (assembly GCA_900299045.1). Lineage (GTDB taxonomy): Bacteria > Pseudomonadota > Gammaproteobacteria > Methylococcales > Methylomonadaceae > UBA10906. Next base: position 6,854 of record OMIH01000021.1, on the reverse strand, counting down.
ATTCATTGTTTAATAATCAAAAATTGCTTCAATAAGAAATCGGGAATAGCTGTCGGTTGCAGTTTATTTACATCTATACACGCAACACGACAGTGACAAGTACAAAGTTTTACATCGCCACATTTAATCGTTTGCTCAAACACTAAACTGGCTTTTTTCAATTCTACAATGGTTGCACTAACCTGTAGTAAATCATTAAATTTTGCGGGATGTAAATAATCGATTTGCATAGCGCGTACCGCAAAAATAATGCCGTAATCATCACGCAATTGATTTTGCTCAAACCCTAATCCCCGCAACATTTCTGTACGCGCACGTTCAAAAAAATTTAAATAATTAGCATGGTAAACCACGCCACCTGCATCAGTATCTTCGTAATATACACGCACTGGCATCAAAAACGTCTTGGTCATAACGCTAACAAATCCAATGTGGTTTCAGCAACTGTTGGGGCAGTTAATCCAAAATGCAAGTAAGCCGCTGAGGTTGCAACACGACCGCGCGGTGTTCGCATGATAAACCCTTGTTGCAATAAATACGGCTCAAGTACATCTTCGATGGTACCGCGCTCTTCGCTAATTGCCGCAGCAAGCGTATCTAATCCCACAGGTCCACCAGAAAAATTTTCAATCAACGTCAGTAAAAATCGTCTGTCTAAAGCATCAAAACCTTGGCTATCCACTTTTAACATTGTTAAAGCTTGCATGGCAACATCTTCAGAAATGACACCATTACTCTTCACTTGCGCAAAATCACGTACTCGGCGCAACAATCGATTTGCAATACGGGGAGTGCCACGCGAGCGTTTCGCAATTTCTCTTGCCCCTTTAGGCTCAATAACCAAATTCAACACATGCGCTGAACGTGTCACGATATGCGTTAATTCGTCAATAGTATAAAAAACCAAACGCTGAACTATGCCAAATCGATCGCGTAATGGCGATGTTAATAACCCTGCTCTCGTTGTTGCACCAATCAGTGTAAAGGGCGGCAGGTCAATTTTAATTGAGCGTGCTGCAGGTCCTTCACCTATCATTAAATCCAACTGATAATCTTCCATAGCCGGATACAAAATTTCTTCAACGGCGGGACTTAATCGATGAATTTCATCAATAAACAATACATCATGTGCCTCCAAGTTTGTCAACAATGCGGCTAAATCACCGGCTTTTTCAAGTACTGGCGCTGCCGTTTGTTTCAAGTTAACGCCCATTTCAGCGGCTACAATCATTGCGAGCGTCGTTTTGCCTAACCCAGGTGGACCAAAAATTAAGGTATGATCAAGTGCTTCTTTTCTCGCCAATGTCGCTTCAATAAAAATTGCCATTTGCGTGCGGCATTCTTCTTGCCCCACATAATCGGCTAAACGCTTTGGACGCATTGCACGATCAAATCCCTCTTCTGCGTGACTGGATGTAGAGGTAATTAAACGATCTTCTTCAATCATTTCACACTACCTTGCAAAGCAAGACGAATAATCGTTTCACAATTTTTGCCTTCAGGTTCAATAGCGGATACCATACGACTTGCTTCAAGCGGTTTATATCCAAGCGAGCATAACGCACTGATTGCTTCAGCACGAGCGCTGCTTGTATTAGGCGCGACTATTGGCTGACTATTTTCGCCTTTAGATAATTTGTCACGCAATTCCATAACCAATCGCTCTGCTGTTTTTTTGCCAACGCCAGGTAATTTTATTAACGCTTGCGTATCATTATTTTGCACACAAAATTGAAATTCTGCAGCTGATTGCCCTGATAAAATCGTTAACGCTAACTTCGCTCCAACACCGTTAATTTTAATCAACGCTTTAAACAACGATTTGTCCGCTTCATCCGCAAACCCAAAAAGAGTATGTGCATCTTCTCTGACTATTAACTGGGTTTGCAACGTAATTTCTGCTCCTAACTCAGGTAAATCATAAAAAACCGTCATTGGCGCTTCAATTTCATATCCCACACCATTCACGTCCAAAACAATGAAAGGAGCGGCTTTTCGTGCAATTTTGCCGCGTAAAAAACCAATCATGAGCGTTTACTCAACTGCAAGCGTTGCTGTGTTTGGTAAAAATGTGCATGACAGATAGCAATTCCCAGCGCATCACTCGCATCAATTTGCATACTGCCTTGGACATTAAGTAATATTTTTACCATTTGTTGAACCTGCAATTTATCTGCACCGCCTTTACCTGCAACGGTTTGTTTAACTTGCCGAGCAGCATATTCAAAAATCGGAATATCGTGCATCTGAACAGCACAAATTGCTGCACCACGAGCTTGCCCGAGTTTAAGTGCTGAGTCTGCATTTTTACTCATAAACACTTGTTCGATTGCCATTTGTTCAGGCTGGTATTCGTTGGTGACGTGCAAAATACCATTAAAAATTTGCTTTAATTTTTGAGGAAAATTATCGCCTGTTATTTTTAGTGTTCCGCTCGTGACATAACGATAGCCCGTTGGAGAAAAATCAATAATCCCGTACCCTGTTAAGCGTGAACCTGGATCAATACCGAGAATTTTCACTATTTCATCAAAGCCATAATTTCGTCACTAATGTCCCCATTTGAATAGACATTTTGAACATCATCTAAATCTTCTAATCGCTCAATTAATAACATCATTTTTTCAGCATTTTCTACATCCAATTCGGCTTTAGTGCTTGCCTGCATGGTAATTTCAGCACTTTCAGGCTCAAAACCGCCCGCGATCAAAGCTTCTTTAACATTCAAGTAATGCTCAAGCGTGGTAATCACATCTTTTGAGCCATCATCGTTGGTAATCACATCCTCAGCACCTGCATCAATAGCCGCCTCCATTAGTGCATCTTCATCTACATCCGATGTATAGCTAATAATACCTAATTTGCTAAACAAATACGCGACCGAACCGTCAGTTCCCAAATTACCACCCGACTTACTAAACGCATGACGTACCTCACCGACTGTACGCTGTTTATTATCAGTCAAACAATCGACAATAACGGCAACACCACCCGCACCATACCCTTCATAGCGAATTGCCTCATAATTAACGCCTTCAAGTGTTCCAGATGCTTTTTTGATAGCTGTGTCAATGGTATCTCGGCGCATATTCGCCCCTAACGCTTTATCAATTGCAGTACGCAATGCTGGATTACTTGCGGGATCCGCACCGCTACCTTTGACTGCCACGCTAATTTCGCGCAAAATTTTAGTGAAAATTTTGCCGCGCAGTGCATCTTGTCCAGCTTTACGATGTTTAATATTTGCCCATTTACTGTGACCAGCCATGTTGCTTTTTTCTCCTCAAAATAGTTTAAAATAGAAAGTTAACTCTATTTTTATTTTTTTTATAACATTACAACTCAAATTCAAACGCTAAATTGTATTACGCTAAAAACTTAACTCACAATCGTTAAAATTTTTTCAATACTTGGTTCTTCAATAAAAAAATCCGCTTTTTCGCGCACGATTTCTCGGTTAATGACACCACCGAAACCAATCACTGTCGCACCTGCTTTTTGTGCCTCTAAGTCCGTTAGTCCATCGCCAATCATAACGACATTTTGAGATTGCAATGATCTAATAATGACCGCTTTGCCTCCATTTTTTGTCAAAGGTGACGCTACGTCATAACCTAAATAGTCGCCATTCTCATCGAAATATATATCAACAGCATGGACATTCGATTTAGGTATATTCAGTACATTAGCTAACGGTAAAATAGCGGCTAACAACCCACCGCTAATAATATGAATAATTTTGTGATGCTCAGTGAGCTTCCTAAAAACGACTTCTACGCCATCAACCAATTCACGAATATACAAATTTGATAACCACTCTATATCAGCACGACAAGGCTTAATTAACGCTAAGCGTTTAGCATAAATAGCTTCAAGCGCTAAATCACCATTCATTGCAGCATTCGTCAATTGAACAAGTTCGTCGCCGACGCCTGCCCGTTTCGCTAATTCGTCTATCCCTTCGATTTTGCTCAGTGTGCTGTCACAATCAAAGCAAATAATATCAAAACTCATAGCACAATTTGCGTCACTTGATGAACAGATGCCAACGCGCTCACTTGTGACAACAGAGCCGCATCTAATGATTCAGAAATACTAATAACAGCCATGGCTCTATCTTGACTATCAACCGCACTGACTTGCATTCTGGAAATATTGATGTTTGCCTGACCTAAAATGGCACTAATCACTGAAATTACACCGGGTTTATCATCGTGAACCGTCATCAATAATGTACCGTCAGGAATCACTTCAATGTCTAAATCATTAATTGACACCAAGCGGGGTTGACGCCCCCCTAATAGCACACCAGAAATACTGGTTGTTTGCTCTGCACTAAAACCAGTCAACTTAATTAGCGATACATAATCTTGAGATTCTTGGGAAACAGTTTCCACAAGTGCAAGTCCTTGACGTTTTGCAATAGCTTCTGCATTCACACGATTAACAGGTGTTGAAAACTGCCCACTTAATACGCCTATTAGTGCAGCAACAGACACTGGACGTGGCGGTACATCAGCCGCCTTACCAAATAAAGCCACTTCTATCTTTGTTAATGGTGCAGCGCTTAAAGCGGCTAATACTTTACCAAGTTGCGTTGCTAGCGTGACAAAATCACTGGATTTTTTCAATTCATCCGCCGAAACACGCGGTAAATTCAGCGCATTAATCGCTTCACCTGTACGCAAAAAAATAACCGCTTGTTTTGCAATTTCAACGCTGACTGCAAGTTGCGCTTCATTTGTTGATGCACCTAAATGAGGCGTAAAAACAATATTTTCCAATGTTAAAAGTGGCGAATCGCTAGGCGGCTCCACATCAAATACATCAAGCGCCGCCCCAGCAATTTTCTTATTTTTCAACGCATCATAAAGTGCAACTTCATCAATTAAACCGCCTCTCGCACAGTTAACTAACATCGCACTAGACTTCATTTTGTCAAATTGCGTTGCACTGATAATATTGCGCGTTTTTTCAATGAGTGGACAATGTAGCGTAATGTAATCTGAGCGTGATACTAAATCATCTAGGCTCACCGATTTGACACCTAAATCTGTATAAATTTCTGGCGATACAAAGGGATCGAATGCAATTACATTCATTTGCAACACCGCTGCACGACGTGCCACTAAGCGCCCAATAGTACCAAAACCAATGATTCCTAATGTTTTTTGCGCAACTTCCGAGCCTGTGAATTTTGAACGCTCCCACTTTCCTGCGCGTACGGATCGATCTGCAGCAGGTAAATGACGACTCAGTGACATTAAATGCGCAATTGTCAACTCAGCGGTCGTGGTCGCATTAGCATCGGGCGTATTCATTACTATAACACCCATTTCAGTTGCAGCAGAAATATCAACATTATCCACACCAATACCAGCGCGACCAATTAACGTTAACTTTTTTGCTGCATGCAGTAGCTTTGGTGTTACTTGCGTATCACTTCGAATTAAAAGCGCATCAAACTCGCCAATAATCTCGCACAGCGCATCTTCACTTAAACCCGTTTCAAAGTGAATATAAATATCACTTTGTGCTTTTAGGTAATTGATACCATCCGTTGCCAGTTTGTCTGAAATAAGAATTTTTTTCATGCACTTTATACTCAAAAACTGTTCAATTAATTAAAAACCACGAAAATAACCTGTTGGAGACGGCTTATGCGTTGGAATAAAGGGTGCAGGTTTAGCGGTTTTTGTTTCGATTACTTTTTTCGTATTACTGTCTTTTTTCACTAAAGAACTTTTCGATTTTTCTGTTGACGTAACGGGAGTGACTTTTTTAATCGTTGCCACTTTTTTTGCCACGACAGGCACGGCTGCTTTTACAACAGGATTGACGATAGGTTGTGCTTTTGGCGCAGAAGGTACGATGGCTTGCGCTTGTTTTTCTTCTTCTGTTAAAACGTGTTCATAAATAGCCGTTGGATTACCTGTTTGATTTTCTAGTGCATCACTTAACACAGCTTGATTCAAATCGGATAAGGGAACATTGTTGAGTTTTTGAATTAATGCCATCGCTGTAGCCATCCTCTCTTCCAATGTTGTTTCTTCGCCTTCTAAATCTGGATGTGATTCAACATACAATATATTATTAAGCCAACCGACTTTAATGGGCTGCTTTACAATATAAACAGGGGTTCCCACATCCACCATATGATAGAGTTGGTCAATATCTTCAGGATACATACGCACGCATCCGTGAGTAATTTGCATACCGATCCCATAAATTTTATCTATATCGGTTCCGTGAATACGATAATCCCCTGGCAAATTTAAATAAAGTGCATAAGCGCCCAGTGGATTATGAATGCCAGCGGGCACCACTTCGGGGAGCGGATCACCTTGTGCGGCATGTTCGCGACGAATCGACTCAGGCGGACGCCAAACAGGATCCTTGACTTTCTTTTGAATACTGGTTTTCCCTAATGGAGTTTTCCAATCTTGACGCCCTACCCCATGCGCAAATGAATACACTTTTGATGAATTTTGCGGATAGTAATACATACGGTATTCAGCGATATTGAGCGTAATCCCATTATGCGGGGAATCGGGTAAAATACGTTTGTTGGGCAACGTAATCACATCATTAGGTTTAATTAACCAACGATCAAGCGATTGATTAAGACGTACAATTTCAGTTTGCCCCAATGAAAATCGACGCGCCACATCAAGCAGTGTTTCACTTTGCTGAGGACGAGTAACAGCAATTTCATTTGGATACTCCGCAACTACATTGTCACGACCGTTTGCAGGCAAGTTATAAACTGTTGCAAAACTGGACTGACTCAAAAAAAGTAATATGGGAATAGCAAAAAAATGGGGGGTCTTCATTTCAATAAAAACTCAATAAAC
>OMIH01000020.1 GCA_900299045.1 Methylococcaceae bacterium | reverse complement strand
TACTAAACCTGAGTTCGATATAAGAAAACTCGTCCATTTCTTGATTCAAAAATGACTTGATTTTATTTGAAATCAATTTGCCAGACAGCTTCTAAAGAAAATAACGAAGATTGACTGTATTTGCCATGCGTGTAAACAGTCATTGGCGGGTGAGTTTATCGAATTATCCGTATCTGATAAGGGCACAGGAATTGATCAAAACGTCATTCAACATATTTTTGATGCCTTTTTTACAACCAAAGAGATAGGCGAGGGGACGGGGCTTGGATTATCAACAGTAAATAGTATGGTACATGATTTTCACGGGCATGTGATTGTAGAGTCAAATACGATAGTGCCGCATTCAGGCACGACATTTCGATTATTATTTCCGTCAAATTCCCTTGCAACGACGATTTAATCTGTTTTGAATATGACCAACATATAAATGATAAAAAGCAGACTGCAAACAGACAGCGGAATGCTTTTTGTGACAAACGAAATACAAAGCACGGCAACGCCAATACTCAATTGGCACTGCCTCATGCTTTGGTAAAATTGTTTATCAACCTCAGCGTTTTTATGTGTTCGGCTATGCACGGCAATATCTGCACCAACCGTTCGTAATTGCTCGGCAAATAATTCTGCTTCAACTTGAGAAGCATAATGTGTTAACACAGCAGAATTTTCAGTATAAGATTTTTTAAGCAGATAAATCACTTCTTCTCTATTGATACGCGAACAAGCGACGTTGAATATAGCAATTTGCTCTTCTCGGTTATTCTCTCGGTAGTGAGAGAGAACAACGTCATAGTTGATATTTCCTCCTAAATCGGATTTAATTTTGACCAGATTTGTCATTTCTCAATAAAGTACGTTGCCAATAAACGGTGATTTTAAACGGAGAATTACAGCATATACTTCAAAAGCAGCAATGCGGTAATTATAATATAAGCGTGATTTTTCTGTAAATCATACTGTAAATTCAATAGTGATGTAACGTATTGTAATTTAAGTCGATATTTTAAAATTAAAAAATGACAGACTAGCGCGTGAGCTTTACATTATGATTGCGTGACGATTTGTATTTTGGGTAGTGAAGTTTGTTTCTTGTTAATGGCTATTTTTAAGGAGATTGTGTTGGGTACGTTTATTTTATTTGTTATCTCTGTTTTGTTTGTTCTGCTCATTCCATTTGCTGTGTTGTATGTGATATAGCGATAACGCCGTTATCCATAAATAACATAAAAGAACAAATTGTGTCGTTAAGTGATTTCCTGTTACCTATTAAATGGCTTCAAAAGAAACTGTTGGCGATGGTAATGTGACGCCCCATCGCCAGTGTTCAGCGGCTTATTTGACTAAAAAAGGGGAAATACCTACGGCATCGCGTAGCTGCGCAATGAATGGCTCGCTGATTGCTCTCGCCTTTTTCGCACCTTCTTTTAATTGCTCTTCAATATGAGCCGGTTTTTCTAAAAGGGCATCGTAGCGTTCGCGTGCTGGCGTAATTTCAGCATTCACTTTTTCAAATAACACCGATTTCATCTCACCCCAGCTAATACCTTCTGCATAGCGTTGTCGTACATCAGCAATTTCCTCAGCACTAGCAAACGCTTGATATAAGCTAAATAATGTGCAATCGGTGGTGTCTTTGGGTTCGCCGGGTTCGAGTGAATTCGTTTTTATTTTATTAATTAATTTTTTAAGTTTCTTTTCTGGTTCGAATAAAGGAATCGTATTTTGATAGCTTTTACTCATTTTTCGACCGTCTAAACCTGCCAAAATAGCGCCTTTTTCATCCATGATTGCTTGAGGGAGTGTAAAATGTTCACCATAAATATGATTAAACCGCGCACCAATATCACGCGCCATTTCAATATGTTGCTGTTGATCTTTACCAACGGGGACTTTATTGGCGTTAAATAGTAAAATATCGGCAGCCATCAATACAGGATAACTAAATAATCCCATGGTAATCCCTTTGTCTGGATCATTTTCAGCACTGGTTTCATTGTCTGCAACAGCGGCTTTATAAGCATGAGAGCGGTTCATTAAGCCCTTTGACGTCACGCAGGTGAGTAGCCAAGTCAGTTCTAAGATTTCAGGGATATCAGATTGGCGATAAAAAACAGCGTTTGTGGTATCGAGTCCTAACGCTAGCCATGTTGCGGCAATTTCTAAACTCGATTGACGTACACGCTCTGGTTCGTGGCATTTAATTAACGCATGATAATCGGCTAAAAAATAGAATGGCGTAATATCATCGTTTTTGCTCATGCTAATAGCAGGGCGGATCGCACCGACATAATTACCTAAATGAGGGGTTCCGGTTGTGGTGATACCAGTTAGAACAACGGTTTTTTTCATGAAAGTATCTCAAAAGTGACAAGGTAAAAAAATATAAACGCGCATTTTATAGTAAAATTTTGTGCATTCATCTTTACGCGAGAAAAAAAACCATGGGATACGCTGAGAAACGCGCTTATATGCGTATGAGTGTGGATTGTGAAATGCAATATCGAGCTGTCAATTCCGCATTATTTTATCCGGCACACTGTACATCGCTAAGTGGTTCGGGGATTTCCTTTACTGCGCAGCATACTTTTGAACTCGGTAAAGCCGTCGAGATTCATATTACGCCACAAAATTTAGTGAATGCGGCATTAACTGCTTTTGTTGAAGTGACTCGCGTGAAGCCAAGTATGTCGGCTAATCAATATGACATTGCTGCCATTATTAAAACAATCAAAGGTTGAAAAATGTTTACAATTACCAAAGAAGTGTATTTTTGTTATGGTCACCGACTAATGAATCATGGCGGTAAGTGTCGCAATTTACATGGTCACAGTGTCAAAGCGGCTATTTCAATTACGCATGATACGCTTGACCATCAAGGCATGGTGTGTGATTTCTCAGACGTTAAAGCCTGCGTGGAAACGTATGTCAACACACATCTTGATCATAATTTTTTGCTTCATAAAGATGACCCTATTATTCCAGCCTTAATTCAACATGATGAACGATTTTTAGTCTTAGACGATCATCCCACTGCAGAAGTGCTCAGTAAAATGATTTTTAAGCATTTGCAGGCAAGTGGTTTTCATGTCACAGAAGTCGCATTGTGGGAAACAGCGAGCGCATGTGCTAGTTATCGTGAAATGTAAGTGATACATTTCATTCACCTTTATTCACTCTAAATTTAAAATAACGCCATGACAACGCATAACCCAAAAACCATTTACCTCAGCGATTACACGGTTCCAGATTTCATTATCCACAGCGTCAATCTTCATTTTTCATTGCATGAAAACATCACTCAAGTGCTATCAACCTTAACGCTTGAGCGTCATGTTGCAAGTCAACATCATCATCAAAATATCGTGTTACATGGTGAAAAATTAACGCTAAAACGTGTGGTGCTCAATGATATTGAACTAACGTCAAATGACTATGTTCAAACATCTGAAACGTTAACATTATTGAACGTGCCACAAACGGGAGCATTTACTGTCATTATCGAAAATACGATTAATCCTTCTGAGAATACGGCACTTGAAGGACTTTATTTATCTAATGGCATGTTGTGTACACAATGTGAAGCGGAAGGGTTTCGTAAAATCACCTATTTCCTTGATCGCCCAGATGTGATGACCACATTCACCACGACATTAGTGGCAGATAAACAGCGTTATCCCGTGTTACTTTCAAACGGAAACAAAGTAGCCAGTGGTGAATTTGAGAACAATCAACATTGGGTGACATGGCACGATCCCTTTTCAAAACCGTGTTATCTCTTTGCTCTTGTTGCAGGTGACTTAGAATGCGTGAGTGATACATTTATGACGCAATCAGGTCGCCAAATTGCGTTGGAGATTTTTGTTGAAGCACACGACAAAGATAAATGCGATCATGCCATGCAATCGCTTAAATACGCGATGCGCTGGGACGAGGCGGTGTATGGGCGTGAATATGATTTAGATTTATATATGATTGTTGCGGTCAGCCATTTCAATATGGGCGCGATGGAAAATAAAGGTCTTAACATTTTCAATACTAAATTTGTGCTTGCGCGTGCAGATACGGCAACAGATTTCGATTACGAAGGCATTGAAGGGGTTATTGCGCACGAATATTTTCATAATTGGACGGGAAATCGTATTACATGCCGCGATTGGTTTCAATTAAGTTTAAAAGAAGGTTTTACGGTTTTTCGAGATCAAGAATTTACAGCCGACCGCACATCAAGATCTGTTAAGCGTATTGAAGATGTGACGCAACTGCGGACACGTCAATTCGCAGAAGATGCTAGTCCGCTTGCACATCCTATTCGCCCAGAAGAATATATTGAAATTAATAATTTTTATACGTTGACGGTATATGAAAAAGGCGCTGAAGTGGTGCGTATGATTCACACATTACTTGGCGTAGATGGCTTTAGACGAGGCAGTGACTTATATTTTGAACGCCATGATGGTCAGGCTGTGACGTGCGATGATTTTGTCAGTGCGATGCAGGACGCAAATGCGGTGGACTTAACACAATTTCGTCGATGGTATTCGCAAGCGGGCACGCCTAAAGTAACGGTGGAAACGGATTATCATGCGTTAGAAAACCGTTTTTCATTAACGCTGTCCCAATCGTATCCCAATCAGCAAGCGCCTTTGTTAATTCCTATCAAAATTGGTTTACTAAATTCAAAAACAGGTAACGACTTGCTACCACCCACGTTATTGGAATTCAATCAAATGCAGCAAACATTCCATTTTGAGGCTATTGATTCAGCACCTATTCCATCGATTTTGCGTGAATTTTCCGCGCCTGTGATAATTGAATTTCCACGAAGTTTAGATGATCTTGCCTTTTTATCTCAACATGACAGTGATTCATTCAATCGTTGGGATGCGTCGCAACAACTTGTGCAACGTATTATTTTGGATGTAGTGGCGAAAAATGAGGCAACGCGAACACAGGGTAGTGCTATTTTACTGGGCACTTTTCATCAATTTCTTTCACAGCCAATTGAAGATTTAGCTTATTTTTCATTATTACTCTCGCTGCCTTCAGAAACGTATTTAGCGGAATGTATGAATGTAGTGGACGTTGAAGGAATTCACCTTGCACGCGAGGCAGTGATGAAAACGTTAGCGCAAACATTCGCCACGCAATTTGATGCCATTTATCATGCTAATCACAAAGACGAATCAGGCGACTTTAGCGTAGCCGCAATTGGTCGTCGTCGCGTGAAAAATGCTTGTTTAGCGTTTCTAGGGAAACTCAATAACGATAAAAATCAAACGATTGCACAAACACAATTTAAGCTAGCAAAGAATATGACGGATCAAATGGCGGCGTTAGCGGTGATTGTGCATAATAACCATCCTCAAAAACAAGCGTGTTTAGCGCAGTTTTATGCGCAATGGGAAAATGAACCTCTCGTCATCGATAAATGGTTTGCGTTGCAAGCAAGCAGTCCGAGCGCAGATACATTTGATACGATTCAAGCATTGCGTGGGCATCATGCGTTTGATTTAAAAAATCCTAATCGTGTGCGTTCGTTAATTGGGGCGTTTAGTCAAAACAATCCAGTAAATTTTCACGCAAAAAATGGTCAAGGATACGCGTTTTTAGCCGATACCATTATTGAGTTGAATGCTATTAATCCTCAAGTAGCTTCGCGCATGTTAACTCCTTTGACAGCATGGCGCAGAATGAATGAGGGTGCGCAAATATTGATGAAAACGCAACTACAGCGCATTATGGCAACGGAACATATTTCCAATGATGTATATGAATTGGCGAGTAAAAGCTTAGGTTAATGCGTTGCAAATGAATAAGGTAATGTCTTTTTTTGTGACGATTTTTCGTGTAGTTGAGCGTTATCCTCGTGTGGTGATGCCTATTATTACATTGATTTTATGTGGATATGGTTATGAAGTGCTCATAGCGCGACCTGCGTTGCTCTATCAAGGCGCACCAAAAGCAATGTCTGCTGTCAATGTGAATACCTGGTTTCGCATTTTTCGCAATAATGGGTTTATTGTGGGGTATTCCGATTGGCGTGGTAATCCGCTTTGGGTGGAATATGCGCTAACGCCAGTAGATGAAAATAGTCCACATTTGAAAAGACCGAGCCATTTTCAAACAGATTGGCGTAGTTTGAATCGCGTCGATCACGAAGATTATACGAAAAGTGGCTATGATCGCGGGCATAATGCGCCAAATCATGCCATGAGCATGTTATATGGTCGTTATGGTCAGGCAGATAGTTTTTTGATGACGAATATTAGTCCGCAAAAATCAAAGTTAAATCAACAAGTTTGGCAGCGACTCGAAGACATTGAACTGGCATTTTTTGCCAAAAATTTTGGTAAAGTATGGGTAATTACAGGACCAATTTTCAGCGATAATCCAGAGCGCTTGTCTTCTTCATGGCGGGTAGCGATTCCAAGAGCGTTTTATAAAATATATGTGACCGAAGAAACGGATAGTAAACCCGCGTTCGCGTTAGCCTTTGTTGTACCACAAACTGTTAGTGGAAAAGAGCAATTGAGTAGTTTTATCACGACAATTGATGCAATAGAGGTGCAAACAGGTTTGGACTTTTTGGCGGATTTTGATGACAAAATTGAAGCACATTTAGAAGGCGTTGTAGAAGTTGCACCGTGGAACCTTAATGCGATTAGCAAATTACCTACTCATGCGCCTTGAGTAGGGCGCGGATTATGGCATTCAAGTTTTATTGTAATATTGTTATAATGTAGGCAAGGAACAGCGAAACCTCAAAATAATTCCTTGTTTCTTTTTTAAAATAATTCATAGGAAAATACAATGTTCAGTTTTTTCAAATCCAAAACAGAAGGCGGAAAAGAAGAATCCAGAAAATCAACTAAACCTAAGGGGCACGTTTTTGTTTGCACAACTGATCGTGAGGAAGGTACGCACCCCTGTAGTAGCTGCGCAGTAAGAGGCGGAATTGATATTCTTGATGAATTTATTTTTGAAATTAATGAGCGTAATTTATTTGATGAAATTGTAATTAGTGGAATGGATTGCGCTGGACCTTGTTCTTTGGGACCTAATATTTTAGTTTATCCTGGTGGTGTGATGTATTCACAGGTACAAAAAAGCGATGTTAAAAAAATTATTGAGAGCCACCTGCTTGATAGCAATGTTGAAAAATATATTATGAATGATAAATCGATTAGCGATTTAATTTATTGGGTTACTGGCAAAAAATTGTAATGTATTGTTAATTTTTTTCATTTCAAATCCCGCCGAGTAAATATGCGTATCTTCATGGCGGTTTGCTATTTTTTATTTTTTACGCATACGTTCTGTGATTTTAGTAACATTTACTCTCTTAGAAGCTGTCTGGCAAATTGATTTCAAATAAAATCAAGTCATTTTTGAATCAAGAAATGGACGAGTTTTATGGTGTATCAAACAGACCTCAAAGAGAGCGAATGGGATTTGATAAAAACCTATTTTGAACCGAATAGTAAGCGAGGTAGTTCTCATAAACATGAGAAAAAGCAAATTGTGAACGGTATTTGTACTTGCTAAAAGGTGGGATTACTTGGCGATTATTACCCAATGATTTTCCCCCTGGAAAACAGTCTATGATCACTTTAGTAAGTGGAACAAAAAAGGCGTGTGAGAAACAATACTTGATCAATTAACCCAAATTCGACGAAAAAAAGCCGGTCGTAACGCCAAGCCAAGTTAAGGAATTATTGATGCTCAAAGTGTGAAAACACAGTACGCCAGCGAAGAGCGAGGCATTGATGGCAATAAAAAAGTCAAAGGTCATAAACGACATATTGTTGTGGATATGATGGGAGGCTTATTGCACGTTTTAGTACACGCCGCCAACTTGAGTGATACGAAATCTGCCTGTGCAGTATTGCAAAGAGCCAAAGAAAACTATCCTTCAATCAAAGCCTTTTCTGGTGATGCGGCTTATCGTGGTACAGCAGTTAATTTTGTCGATCAGACTTTTAATATGGAGTTGCATATTTCGCAGCGTATCAAAGATGAATGGGCTATTTTGCCAAAGCGCTGGGTTGTTGAACGAACTTTTGCCTGGCTAAATAATTTTCGTCGTTTATCTAAAGATTTTGAGATTTTACCTGCCACTGCAGAAAATATGATCCGAATCGCGATGATAAAATTAACTCTTGCAAAATGCCTTTAATGTTTTGCCAGACAGCTTCT
>OMIH01000019.1 GCA_900299045.1 Methylococcaceae bacterium | reverse complement strand
TTTTATCTACCATCCTTATTTTCCTTTCAATTATTTTACAAGACGATAATGTTTTTTGATTAAATCAATCGAAAATAATTTTTCAATTTGACGAGTAATGCGATGTTTTTTTTCACGTCTAGTCAATTGATGAGAAGCGTTAGCCACAAATAAACCGGTAGATTCAGGAAGCCAATTTTGAATGACAGCAGGATGCGTTCCTTGAAATAGTTGCAGTGTTGTCGAATCAATTTCTTTGTAATTTATACTCTCTATTTGCTGCTGTGAATTATTTTTATTCCAATATGGTTGAATTTTTTTTACTTTCAAATTCATTTGTTCTTCATGACGCATCCAGCCATAATGATAAATTTTGGCTTGTGTATGCGCTGCTTTAGGGTAACGCCCTATTTTATTTTTTTCCAAAACCAACCAAAAAAGCCCATCTGGTGCATAAGTGCGTACGGAATTTTTAATGATTCGTGCTTCTATTCGATACCATGCAGGAGAATTTAAACAAGTATTTTTATTCCCATAAAAATGATAATAATCAAATACTAAAGCTTCAACATCCTCATCATGCCAGTAATGATTCATAGCAGCTTGAATTTTTGCTAAATCATCTTCATGCACTATTTCATCACCTTCCAAATAAAATGCCCAATCTCCAGTGCAGTTAAATTGTGCGATCATTTTTTGTTGACCATAAACATAGCCTCTATCACGCATATTTTCATTCCAAACAGTTTGAATAATTCGTATTTTTGGCTCATTTAATGATTCAATTTGTGCTAACGTATCATCATCGCTTTCACCAACTGCGATCACAAACTCGTCTACAATAGGTAAAATAGATTTAATTGAAGCGATAAAAGGATACCCAAGTTGTACACCGTTGCGTATAAATGTAAAACCGCTAACTTTTGGTAACGCCATAAAATAACCTGCTAAAAATAGAATGAAATTAACAATAAGTTAATAATGCAATGATCTGTATTCAGTATCAATAAAACGCGAGTTTATATAAGACGTAATCAACGTAACATGTGAATAGCAGGACGATTCAACAAAATATGAGATAGGCAGATGAAGCGATTGTACATAAAACAAATATTTCCTCTTGCTTTAAACGTACTGCAAAATACTTTTTGAGTATTGAGCTCTAATTTTTCGATGGTTATTGTCGCTCACCTAATCTAGGATAATTTCATTTGACAAAATCTTCTCCATTTTGCGATTTAGACGCATAAATAATCGAGTGCAATGTATTCAGTCTAATTTGATTGCATTTTTAAAATACACTTTTAGATGTTGGAATCCAATATAACATGCCATTTTTGCATGCAAGAAGCATTATAAACACTTCGGATTTTTACCTACTGCCTGCGCTTTTTTATAAAGCTCCATAGCTTTGGGCATGTGCTGATTGAGTTGCTCGATGCGCGTAGCGTGTGCGGGATGCGTTGACATAAACTCAATAGGCTGATTGCCTTGCGATGCTTGCTCCATTTTTTGCCACAAGGTAACACTTTGCTGCGGATCAAACCCCGCTTTAGCCATTAAATCCACCCCTATCATATCAGCTTCACTTTCATGAATTCGACTATAGGGCATTAACACACCATATTGCGCCCCTAAACCAAGCAATCCCTGCGTAAGCGGACTTTGCCCTAATTCGGTTTGACCAATCATACTAAGTCCCTGCTGAACAGCCATTTCCTGTGAAGCGCGTTCATTGCTATGTCGTGCTAAAACATGCCCGACTTCATGCCCTAATACGGCAGCAAGTTGATCTTGATTATCCACCAATTTCATCATAGCACTATGCACGCCAATTTTATTTCCTGGGAGTGCAAACGCATTCAAACTCGCATCGTCAAAGACTACCACTTCCCAATTTACACCCAGTTCTGAGGTGAGCGCCTGTGCAATACATTGCGCTGTTTGATTATATTGCGGATTATTATTAATCGGTTTTTGTTTTTTCAATGTATCGAAGGATTGTAAACCCATTTGATTAATCTGTGTATCCGGCAAAAAGATGAATTGACTTCGCCCTGTCGGACTCGTTGCGCAAGCCGTTAACATCATACTAGTCATACACATCACCCCGATTTTTTTGTACATAAAATCCTACTTTTTTGGTGAATACTCAATTAAATTAATGCACACTGCCGATTTCAGTCACAATAACATCAATTCCATTTTGACGTAAACGCGCTCTCACAGAACTTACACTGCTCATTTGCGAATAAGGACCAATTTTGATGCGATTCCAGACAACTTCACCGACTTTTGCTCGCTCAATACGTGCTTCAATTCCCATAGAGGCTAAATTAGCACGCATTTTCTCTGCGTCACTGGTATCTTTAAATGAACCCGCTTGCATAATATACGTTGATGTCGATTTACCAACAGGTGCTACCGTTGGAACGGGAGCATCAACAGTTGAATCGATGGGTTGTACATAATCTACCGGTGCTACATTAGCACTGGTCGTACGCTCTTCTCGTGCACGAGCGGTGATTTCATGATCAGGCACAACAACTTCTTTTTCGGGTAAAATCGTATAAAAATCAAACTGTGGCATCGCATTTTCGAGTTCACTCATCGCTTCAGGCGTTAAATTAACCTCAGGCGGTTTTTCGAGTGTTTCAATTGTTTCTGGTGACAATCCCGCTGAATTGGTCGCATCAGTACCGTCATCTGCTGGTGCTTTTACTGGCGGAATCGAGGCTTTTAAAGGCACGTTACTCACCAGCGAATTAGGGAAAATTTGATGTAGTGTGAATTTTTTCATCCCCGCACCACGCAAATAAACCAAGAAAACGACAAAACCAATCAATGAGGCGGTAATGAACATCCATTTTAATGTACCACCATGACTACTTTTGCGTGTTCTTGCAGAAGAGCGCTTATGTCTTGAACGCTGTTTATAATATCGATTTGCCATTACATTGTTTCTGGTGCGCTAATGCCAAGTAGCGTTAATCCGTTGATTAAAACTTGCTGAACAGAACGCACTAAATTCAGCCTTGCGTTACGCAATGTATCGCTGTCTACCAAAAATTGATGTGCGTTATAGTAAGTATGAAAATCTGTCGCTAACTCGCGTAAATAGTTAATCACTAAATGTGGTTCATATTGTGTTGCTGCACGCTCAATAACTTCAGGATAACGTGCGAGAGTGGTTAATAATACGGTTTCATGTTCAGCGCTCAGTTCTTGTAAATTTGCCAAACCGAGTGCCATATCATGTGCGTAGCCTTTTTCCGCTAATTGCCTAAAGACACTACATACACGAGCATGCGCATACTGCACATAAAAAACAGGATTTTCATTGGATTTTGACGTAGCAAGTGCTAAATCAAAATCCATGTGTTGCTCTGAACGCCGCATGACATAGAAAAACCGTGCTGCATCTCTGCCCACTTCACTGCGCAACTCACGCAATGTGACAAACTCTCCTGAGCGCGTTGACATCTGTACTTTTTCTTCACCACGCCACAGTGTAGCAAACTGAACTAATAAAACATGTAATTTATGCTCATCTGCACCAAGGGCTTTTAATGCCGCTTTGACGCGGGCAATGTAACCATGATGATCCGCACCCCAAATATCAATTAAGACATCAAAGCCGCGCTCTAACTTATTCCAATGATAAGCAATATCGGATGCAAAGTAGGTGTATTGACCATTATCACGAATGACTACGCGATCTTTTTCATCACCAAGTTCACTGGATTTAAACCAAACCGCCCCCTCTTTTTCGTATAGATGATGATTTGCTCTTAAAACAGCTAACGCCTTCTCAATAGAACCGTCATCCATGAGTGAGCGCTCCGAAAACCATTGGTGATAGGTCACACCAAATTCAGCTAAATCGTCTTTAATGTCGTCTAAAATAGCGGTTAACCCGACATCAAACACTGTGCGATAACCTTCCACACCTAAAAGTTGTTTTGCTCGAGCAATAAGAGAATCAATGTAAATTTCCTTATCACCACCGTCAGTTTCATCGAGGGGTAAATTAGCAAACGTGATATCATGCGCATGGACAAATTTGTTGCCATGATGCGAAACCAAATTTTGTGCGAGGTCACGTACATACGCGCCACGATACGCGTTACATGGAAACACCAATGATACATCACACGCTTCTAAATAACGTAGCCAAACACTCGTTGCCAAAATATCCATTTGACGACCAGCGTCATTGACATAATATTCTTTATGCACATCAAAACCACTTGCTGTTAACAAGTTAGCCACTGCTGAACCATACGCTGCGCCACGCCCGTGACCAACATGTAGCGGCCCCGTTGGATTGGCTGAAACAAATTCCACTTGTACTTTTTTGCCTGCACCAATTTGACTTAAACCAAATTGATGCGCCTCTTTATGAATCGTTGAAATAATTTGATATTGTGCATTCGCATCAATAAAGAAATTGATGAAACCCGCACCAGCCAGTTCAATTTTAGAGACCACGTCATTTGCTGGCATGGCGTCAATTAATTGCTGCGCTAGTTGACGTGGATTCGTTTTTGCTGATTTAGCTAACACCAACGCTAAATTCGTTGCAAAATCGCCATGTGAACTATCGCGTGTACGTTCAACGTGAATAGAGGGCGTTATCGTATCATCTAAGATACCATTTGATTGTAAAGTCGTTAGCGCCTTTGAAATCAGCGTTTCGAGTGTTTTTTTCATGAGGTTAGGAATAGTCAAAAAATTAGGGCGTATTATCCATTAAAGCGGTTAATTTATCCATTTTAACGCGTATTTAAGGCGTATTTTCCACATTTAATTTTGCATTTTTACGTTCAATTTCAGTTTGTGCTACTTTATCGCGTAAGTAAACAGGCTGCGCGTCTTGTGCGCAAACCGATTTTCCTTGATGAAACCCAAGTGCACCAAGTGTTGCTATAGCACTCGCTTGTGGCAACACGTCATGATGAATATCAGTCACCCAACCCTGCGTATGCTGACTTAATGCTTGCGCATAAATTGCCCAGCCTGAACCAATGCCTACCGCATGGCGCGGGGGAAACGTAAGGTCATGAATATGCGCAACCACTTCTTGCCCTATCAACTCCACAAAGCCGTCCGCATTTTTTTCATAAACGCCCCAGAACACTTCGCCAATTCGCGCATCCATTGCAACAAAACTCAATGGCTTGTTTGAATATTGTTGAGCGAGTGCGGCAAGCGTGGAAACGGGAACAACGGGCAAGTCTGCACCAAAAGCAAGCCCTTGCACAACCCCTGCGGCAATGCGCAATCCTGTAAATGACCCAGGTCCACAACCAAATGCTAAGGCATCAAGCTGAGTTAATTTCAGTTCTGCTTCTGTCAACAACGATTCCACCATCGGCAACAAAAGCGTAGTATGCGCTTTTGGCGTGATTTCAAATCGTTGTCGAGTTTCACCATCGACCAGCAAAGCAACCGAACACGCATTAGTTGACGTATCAATAGCCAGTAATTTCATAATTTAAGAGGAAAATAATGTGAAAAATGCGCTATTTCCACAAACGTTACCAGCAATTGATTCATTGCGTTGACCGCGTGTGCATAATTATCATCAATTAGTGCCTGCTCTATCATCAAATTATCGTGCGCGACAACCAAATGTGTTTTTTCATCCAGTAACGTCCAGTTTGCGGAAAACGTAATCGATTTCCCCATCACAATGTCCAATTGCGTCACTTCAATCACCATTCGATAATCGACCATTCCAAGTGTACTCCATGGATAAGCTTTAAACCAAAACTGGGGATATAATGTGGCGAAATTGGTCGCCATGACTTCTGTCATGTTCTGTTTTAATAAACCAGCCCATTGATGCTGTTCTGAAAGTAATAATGTGCCATGACTGTCGCGCGTGACAAGTTGTTTGCGCTCAAGCGCACTGGGCAATGTAATTTGCGTTATTCCAACAAGTGGTTTTTGTCAGCGTGATGACGTTGAAGCACATTGGAAGGCGCTATGGCATCTAAACTGTAAAACTGCGTTGGCATCGTTGTACATCCTTGAAGCAACAGCACACTTGCTAATATAACGCTTTTGATCGTGTTCATTTCGCCTCCTCATCTGCTTTGCCGCGTACAACAGATTCTGGATGTTGAGCTAAATAATCCGTTAATTGCTTCACCGATCCCGCCGCTTGTGTTAATTCTTGTAACAATTGTTCGAGTTGATAATGCGTCGTTGCCCCCGCTTCAAAATTACTTAAGGCTTTTTGTGCTGTATTTAACGTTTTATCCGCACTACCAAGCGTGCCTTTCGCAACCGTAAGCGTATCGGTTGCCGCGTGAGAAGTTCCTTGCAAACCTTGCAGCGTTTTATTGATTTCTTGTGTCAACTCTTCCAGTGGCAATTTTGCAATCTTATCCATAATGATGTTGGCAGAGTGTGTAAATTGATCCAGTGAACTCGCTATTGTGGGAAACTCAGGATAAAATCCGCGTTTTGCACTCAGATTTATTTTGCTTTTCGCGTGAAAATCTAAATCAACAAGCAATTGTCCCGTCAATAAACTGCCTGTTTGTAATTGCGCACGTAACCCTTTTTCAATAAGCTGATGAATCATTTCCTGTGGCGGAACCGTTGCGTCAAGGTTGACCTCTTTGATGCGTTCGGGTTGAATTTCAACAACAACAGGAATACGAATGTCTGCTGTCTTATCATCAAGCTCCAAACTAATACTGAGCACCTTCCCAACAGGATAACCTCGCAATTGAACCGGCGCACCTTCAGTTAGCCCACGCACCGAACCATTAAAGTACATTACATAATGCAGTGTATTGTTGTAGGTAATTTCAGTTGACGCTTCATAAGTATCAAATAACGGATAAATCGTATTTTCTGCTTGAATGCTGTCAACATTATCTTCAGCTGATGCGCGAAACGCAATTCCGCCGCTCAATAAAGAAATTAACGGTCCTGTTCGTACCTTAAATCCATCTGCGCCAGCAGATAAATCAATGCCACTATCAATCCAAAAACGCGTATTTTTACGAATAAACTGGTCATAAGGTTTATTAATAAAAATAGTGAGTCGAATAGCGTCGGCAGCGGCTGAAAGCTCATGCGTCAACACTTGCCCTACGGTAATACCATGAAAGTTAATTGGCGTTCCTGTGCGCATTGAACCTAGATTATTGGTTTCTAAAATATATTGCGTTCCTTCCGCATTGGCTTTTAGCGGAGGAGGTAGGCTTAAGCCCGTAAACTGGCGTGCGGGCTCACCATTTCCAGGTTTTATTTCAATATACGCCCCCGAAATTAACGTGCCAAGACCCGAAATCCCCCCTAATCCCACTTGAGGACGCACAACCCAAAATAACGAATTTTCTTTTAAATAATTTGTCGCACTGGCATTCATTTGTGCCGTAACCACAATGGTTTTCATATCACTATTGATACTAATCGCCGTTACTTTTCCCACTTCAACATCTAAATATTTAATTTTCGTTTTATCAACTTCAAGTCCTTCCGCAGTTGGAAAATCAATGGTCACCACAACCCCTTTTTCAGAAAAGGATTTATAGATTAACCAACTACTCAATAAAACGGCGATAATTGGTAAAAACCAAATAAAGGATAATTCCGATTTTTTATTTAAACTGATATCGCTAATATCGTAATCATCATTGAATTCTGTCATTTTTCACCTGAAAAATATCACTATCAAAAATAAAATAAGGAGAGATATCTTTATATCACCTCATTTCGTTTTTTGAAAATAAGTCACTGCGTTATAAAAATCAAAACTTACTGAGTAAATTCGATATTTTTATAGTGGATGTATTGAGAGGTTGGATAGATGAGTGAAAATAATCGTGGAATGACACATGTCTTGAATGTATTGCCTGCCTGCGATATTGATACGTTATTTTCTACACATCAAGCGTTATTCTAGCAATATAAGAAGCTGTCTGGCAAAACATTAAAGGCATTTTGCAAGAGTTAATTTTATCATCGCGATTCGGATCATATTTTCTGCAGTGGCAGGTAAAATCTCAAAATCTTTAGATAAACGACGAAAAT
>OMIH01000018.1 GCA_900299045.1 Methylococcaceae bacterium | reverse complement strand
TGTAACTTACCCAGTTCAAGAGCCGTTTCGAGTTTTGACCAATTTGCAATAATATTGTCAATGGTATCTTGAACAATAAATTGACTAATGATTGTTTCCTTATCGGCTTTATCAATGTCATAAGTGCGTAAATCGGAAATAGCGAGTTTGTAATGACTGGTAATAAATTTAAGTAATCCGTGCGCTGCATCCGTTTGTTGATCCATTTCAAACTGTGAGGATTTCAATTCTAAAATAGGATTTGAAATATCGGACCCGTCCGCTTTATTAAATTCAATACGGCCAAAAGGAGGATCTAAATTGAGCAACGTTAATTTATCCCAATATGTTTGCACATTTGCTGGGGTGTCACGAATCGTAATGCGGTTAGCGATGCTTTTATTGTGGGCAATATCCATTGGAATTAATGCCCCTTCGGCTGCGCTAATAAAATCTGTTGCAGGGTTCATTGCTAATAATTTAGCGAGCGTTGGCGCTACAATTTTAGGTTCATCAGGCGTAGAGGAGGGCGATACGCTCGCGGTATACAATTCAAACGCATTGCCAGCCAAATCCGTCACCGTGCCTTTAGGTGAAAGCAGGGTATATGTTTTTTCTGGCGTAAGCGGTAGCGTTGGATGAATGGTTAAGACGTTACCTTGAATTGATACTTGCGTTTGATCTTTGGCTGACATAGCAATTTGCGTTTGCCCGTCGCTTAACGTGAAATAACCGCTGCCTCTTTTAATGGGCTCTTGAAAGGTAAACTTAAGGGTGTTTTGAGAACTGCTACCCGTGTAATTTTTGAGAATAGGTGCTTGCTTATCGCCTGTTGCTTTGGTGGTAAACGTCACATCAACGCTTTGCGTTAAATTAGTGACGGGCGCTAAATCGCCAATCGCTCCGGCATCGATATGTACCTTGTACTGGCTTTTGATATTCAAATCGACCATCGGATTAAATATCAATGTGTTGCCCGATACGGTAATTTGCTTATCGGTGATAGGAATGGTGCGACTGTCGTTGTCGCTAATTAGCGTGATATTACCCGTACCGAATTTGATTTTTTCATCAAATGTAAAACGTAGCGTTGCATTGGCGGCAACATTTTTCGCATTGACGACGGGACTACTGCTTTTGAATTTGGGCGCGATAGTGTCAACGGTATCAAAATTTAACTTCATCCCCGCATAGTAGTTGCCACTGGCGTCTTTAATGGCTTTATTGTCAATTTGGATGCTGTAGTGACTATTGGGAAGCAAGTCGTTTAATGGATTGATAAGCAGATTTTTACCCGAAATACTGACTTGACCAGACGCATTATCTATCGTGTTGAGCGAAAGGGTGCGTGTATCGCCTTTGGCATTGCTGATAATAATTTTTCCATTGCCCGCAAAAATAGCTTCGCTAAAGGTGAATAGCAAGTTTTGAGTGATTGCAACAGACGCTGCGCCTTTTTTGGGAGAGGCTTCAGAGAGCACAGGTGCGGTTTTATCTTTACTTGTCATATATCAATCTACAGTTCCAGAATAAACATCATGTATTATTGTTTAGCATTAGTTTCCGCAGTGATTGAACGATAGTTGCGTTCTTCTCTTGGCATCGGCGCTAAACTAGTTATCTAGTTTGGATGCACTAAGTCGTACTTATCAACGACGCTGAGTTGATTGATGCACCGATGCTATGTTGCAGCTATTTTGTTCATTGAATTTGGTGACGTATTATCAATTCTTTGAGGGGGGGTGTCGCACGAGAAAACGCAATAGAATACTTATTATCAATATCGCGTAATATATTGATATTATTAAGCGAATAATCGCCTTTGTTGCCTAGCTTGATAGGAGACTGCGTAGATTACTTTAGGGTATCAATCCCTAAATTGGCTAATGCGTCAGCGCGTTCGTTACCGGCATTGCCGCTGTGACCTTTGACCCATTTCCAGTCAATTTGATGTGATTGAATAGCAAGATCGAGACGTTTCCATAAATCGTCGTTTTTAACCGGTTTTTTGGCAGCCGTTTTCCAACCGGATTTTTTCCAGTTGGGTAGCCATTGAGTAATACCGTCTAACACATATTTTGAATCAATATGCAGTTCAACCTGACACGGTTTTTTGAGCACTTCTAAAGCCGAAATAGCCGCCATCAATTCCATGCGATTATTGGTTGTTTCATGTTCGCCACCATGTAATTCTCTCATTGCGCCTTTGTAGCGCAAAATTGCTCCCCAGCCGCCTTTACCAGGATTGCCACGGCACGCCCCATCGGTGTAAATAATCACTTTATTTGTCATGATAATGAGCGCTTGCGCTGATAGGATTGGCAATCGCGAGCCTTGGAACCAGCGAGCTTACAGGGGTCATAGGAATCGGGTTGTAGCGACGTTTAATGGCTCGCACCGCGTATGCGGTGGACGTAATGGAAAAACTGTTTAAGGCGTGCAAACCTTGCTTGGTTTTTGTGTCCTCTAAATAGAATTCCGTTTTGCTGCTGACTTCAAAATTCAGCACTTTTAGCCAATCAAACAAGCGTGCACGAGAAATAAAGTGTCCTTTCCATGAATCGGCAAGGCGACGTTTATCGAGAAAAAATTGATACCACACCCAAAAGCACCATGGATTAAAATTGATAATAATCAAAACGCCCTCAGGCTTGAGTACACGCTCAATTTCACGCACCGTTTGAAAGCGTGAGGCATCAAATTCCAAGAGATGCGGCACAATAATCATATCAAAACAATTACTTTGAAAGGGAAGGGCATAGGATTTTGCCGTCACTTTTTTCGCTTCATGCCATCCTAATTTTTTGGCATCCAGTACCGAAAAATTTTGGTATAGAGAGCAATCGATGAATTCATTTTCCCAACCAAGTCCGCCAATTTGCAGTAGCGTTTGTTGGCAACCGACCGTAATTGAGCGCTGTAAATAAGCGACTTCAAGCTCTTTTAACAATTTACCTCGCGGGGTTTGGAAATAAGCAAACAGAACATCACGTTTCATAAAATCCTCTCAATTTAAGCGCGTTTTAATGATTTTGAGCTAAATTCTTACTATAATCAAACCACTTCATAATTACCAAGGTTAAATGATGACGATTAAACAAAACAGGCACGTTAATTTATTATTACTCTTACTAACGCTTACAGCGGTGGGTTGTACACAAAATTCAAAAGATGCACTTAGCGTCAATGATATTGACTCAGACGTTGCTCAACAAGGCAAAAAGTATGTTGATGGTTATTTTCATAATTATCAACCAGCAGATAAAAATGAAATTAGCAAGACTGTTGCTCAAAACCAAGATACGGTCTGGGCGCGTTTACTGTCTTTATACTCTCTACCAAAAATTGAAAATGAGCGTATTGATCATGAAATCAATTGGTATTTGAGTCATCCCAATTCACTCAATGCAATTCAACAACGTGCAGAGCCTTATTTGCATTTGATTCTTGACGAAATTGAGGCGAAAAATATTCCTGGTGAATTAGCGCTTTTACCTGTCGTAGAAAGTGCATTTATTCCTAACGCGTATTCAAAAGCCGATGCGTCTGGGCTTTGGCAATTTGTACCGTCAACAGGCAGAATGTTTGGTTTGCAACAAAACTCATGGTATGACGGACGTCGTGACATTTACGCATCAACCAAAGCCGCGACAACGTATTTAAAACAATTAAGTGAAACGTTTGATGGCGACTGGTTACTGGCGCTTGCCTCGTATAATTACGGCAAAGGCAATGTCAAAAAATCGATTGAGCGCAATGAATACCGTAATCTACCTACCGATTATTGGTCGCTTTCACTGCCTGATGAAACGACAAATTACGTTCCTCGATTACTGGCTATTGCAAAAATCTTTGCTAATGCGAATGAATACAATGTCAGTTTGCACCACATTCCAAATAAACCGTATTTTGAAGTGGTTCATTTAGATGCGCAATTGGATTTATCGAAAGCCGCGCAAATGGCGGATATGTCGCTACATGATTTCTTAAAGCTCAATCCAGCGTTTAATAAAAAGAAAACCGCGCCAGAAGGGGCGGGACCGCGTCGATTACTCATTCCGGTTGAAAAAGCGGAAGGGTTTAGAGAGAATTTAGCGCAATTACCTTTTGAAGATTGGGTATCCTCTAGTTATGACGTCGACGACAATAAAAATGAAGTCGATGTGCGTCAAGATCCTATTCGTCAGCATGACGTGAAAGATGCAAAACCAATATTGGCAACGCATAAAGCGAAAAGTGTAGAAGTAGCAAAAGCAAATTCGACTGAAAAAGACAACGGTCATAAAAAAGAAGACAAAGCGCCTTCGGTTGCGTCGACTTTAGCGAAAACAAACGAAAAAGGTAAAACAGACGTTAAAACCGTGGCTTATGTGGTCAAAAAAGGTGACACAGTGACCAGTTTATCTCAAAAATTTGCCGTTGATGCGAAATCGCTTGCTGATTGGAACAAATTATCGGCTAAAAATACGTTAATTGAAGGTCATACATTAACGGTGAAAGCACCGTCTGTGACAGTGGCAGTCGCCTCGACAAAACCGCAACCCGCTGCGCACAACAAAAAAGTGAAGTCGTCGAGTTAGTCTGTGACACTGACACGTTTAGCGTTGCGATGTCCTACTCGGAAAATTGCAACGCTCAGAACGCATTTTGAATCCATTCCAACTCCCCCTCTCCTAAGATTCCAATGACATCAAAACGTATAGCTGGCGTATTGCCTGTTAACGTGTTGAGATAAAATTCTGTTGTGGCAATCAATTTTGCTTGTTTTGATGCGGTAACGCTTTCTAATGCACTACCGTATTTTGCATTTTTTCGAAAACGTACTTCAACAATCACGAGCGTTTCACCCTCACGCATGATTAAATCGAGTTCACCATGTACACAGCGAAAGTTACGCTCGACCAGTGTGAGTTGATGTGACAGAAGGAAGTCACAGGCGCGTTGTTCAGCAAGTTCGCCGCTGCGTAAATGCGCAGCCTTCTTGTTTTGGGATTTAATGGCATTCATAGTACAGTATTCATAGTGGCTTTATCCATTTTTATATCATGAAAATAAAATGCGTATTGTACGCATATTTAAGAGAAAAATATGACTCAACTATCCGGTACGCTCTACATTGTTGCCACGCCCATTGGCAATTTATCTGATATCACTTTTCGCGCAATCGAAATCTTGAAAACAGTCGATCTCATTGCGGCTGAAGATACGCGCCACGTTAAAATGTTGCTACAACATTATGGTATTAGCAATAAAGTGATTGCGCTACATCAACATAATGAAGATAAAGCCGCGCTGGACATCATTGAAAAATTACGCACGGGACTTTCTATTGCGCTGGTGTCAGATGCGGGAACACCGCTTATTAGCGACCCTGGTATGCCGGTTGTTAAAGCCGTGCATGAAGCGCATTTAACGATTGTTCCCATCACAGGGGCTTGCGCGTTAATTGCGGCGTTATCGGTGGCTGGCGTGGCAATTACACCGTTTACGTTTGAAGGCTTTGTACCACGCACGTCAGGGGCGCGGCAAACCTTTTTTAAAGACCGTGCCCAGACACAGACCACATGGGTATTTTATGAATCCTGTCATCGTATTTTAGATTGTTTACAGGATATGGTGCGTGTTTTACCGCTTGAGCGCCCAATGGTCATTGCGCGTGAATTAACCAAATTACACGAAACGATTGTGAAATTGCCGCTAGGCGAGATGTTAGCGCTTGTTGAGCGCGATGCCAATATGCGACGAGGTGAATTTGTGGTGATTGTGGAAGGGGCGGAAAAAATTCACCATGCAGATAGCGAGTTAACGTCTGAGCAAGTGCGTGTATTAACACTTTTGCTCGCGCAATGTAGCTTGAAACAAGCGGTTTCACTCGCTGTTGAGATTACAGGTGCGAAGAAAAAATTGTTGTATCAAAAAGCACTCGACATGAATGAAAATGAGAATGAACACTAAACTGGTTTGATTGTTTTGTCGTTGTGTTTATGTATCAAGTCGTTTGCGTGCTAGACTGATAAAGCTACTGGTGTAGAGGGCATAAATTGATATGCGCTAAAACATACCCGTTCAAATTACGCTATGTCATTAACTGTATTTGACTTGTTAATATTCAGCGAATCACCACCAGATATCACAACATTAGGCTCGTCTGAATCAATCAATCTAAGTTAAAATAGACGGCTCGTAATATGCAAAGGATTTCCCTATGGTCAATACCATTTCAACGACTTGTGTAAATTGTCGATTATCCGATTTATGTTTGCCTCATGGGCTTGCGGCAAGTGAAGTTGAAACATTAGAAATTATTATTAGAAAAAACAGTTTATTAAAAACAGGCGAGTCGCTGTATATACAACACGACAGCTGTCAGAGTCTTTTTGCGGTCAAATCAGGATCTTTTCGTCGATTTATTACTACTGAACAAGGTCTTGAGCAAACGATGGGATTTTATCTCCCCAGTGAAATTATGGGGCTAGATGCCCTGTTTGACGGTAAATTTGTTTATAACGTCAAGGCACTTGAAACAAGTTCAGTGTGTGAGCTACCGTTGACACGCTTAAAAGAACTGTGCGTTCAGATGCCAAGCTTACAGCATCAATTAAATCGCATTTTAAGCAAAGAAATCAGCGATATCCATCAGCAATTAAGTATTTTAGGGCATACATCGGCTAAAGCTAAAATGGCTATGTTTCTATTAATGCTATCAAAACGATATGCGTCGCTAGGTTACTCTAATACCACGTTTAATTTGAGTATGCGTCGGCAAGATATAGGGAATTTTTTAGGCTTGAGTAATGAGAGCATCAGTAGACAACTCACCGCACTCAGCAAAGAGAAGATTATTAGCGTTCAGCAACGCGCCATCAATATTATTGATCTTAATTTATTGCAGTCTATTACTTTCCCTAACGCGCTATAGCGGAAAATTCATGCCTGTTGATAAAAAATGATGAGCTATACACGGGTATAGTCGATACCCGTGTAAAACAAGTGAGAAGTCACGCACTGACAAAATCGACATGTTAAATACTTATTAATATTATATATCAATAAGTTATTTGTAGCTCGCAACTTCTGTTTTAGGTATGCGTGTTTTAATTAGTAGAACTGATTGCTGAATTGGTTGTAGCTGGTTTACTAGGTCCTTTGCCTGATTCACCACATGCTGTCAATGCCTGTCTCTTATACACATCTCCGAGCCCACGAGACGCTACGCTATCTCGTA
>OMIH01000017.1 GCA_900299045.1 Methylococcaceae bacterium | reverse complement strand
GCGTTTAAATGCACAAGGCATGAACAAATATGGCTGCACTCCCACGCCAAATGACGCGATTATCTCGTTTAGTTCATCCACCGCGTCCACTATTGGTGATGACAATTTTGCCTCACTTGAACACTATATTGCTCGACTTCAAAATGAAATAAAAAAGACGGATGAAATGACGCTTTACGAACGTGAGGTGAATCGTCAAAAAAAAGAATGGCTTTCCTTACTTGACTGTTCAAGTCAAACGACACTCTTTTTTTCGCCTTCTGGCACGGATGTACACGCTTTTATTGCTTCGCAATTACCGAAAAAATCGCTAATTATCATGGTAGAGTGCAATGAAACAGGTAGCGGGGTTGCACAAGCCTTAGTACAGGGCACTAATGCGGTTGATGTACTGACCGTTTCCCTACGTTTGCCCAATACGCAATCTCGTTGCATTAAGGAATGTGATGCGCAAGTGACCACATACATTGAACAAGGAGTCGCTCAAGGGCGTCATGTTTGCCTCATTCTTGTGGATCAATCCAAAACAGGTTTAATCGCACCCAGTCCTGCGTGCGCTATGCAGTTAAAGTCACATTATGGAAATAAACTCACTGTATTGGTAGATGCGTGTCAATTTCGATTAGCGGCTCGGACGCTTCGCGCCTATTTAGTTCAAGGTTTTATGGTGGCAACCACGGGGTCAAAGTTCTTTTCAGCACCGTCTTTTTCGGCAATGCTTTTTTTACCCGATAACACCGCAATCCCATCGCCAGTTTCTGATGTTAATTGGGGATTGCTTGCGCGTATGGAAGTGGCGTTAATGCAATATCGTGAATTTAGCGCCTTAAGTAACGAGAAAATTTGTCGTATTATTGCCGATTTCACGCAAGTAATATCGCACTATATTACGCATTCCCCCACTTTTTTAGCGCTTTCAGTCAACACCCTGCATCGCGATGGTTTAATGGATTTAGGGGAGTGGGATACTATGCCTACTATCTTCCCCTTTATCCTCTACAAAAATGAGAAACCGCTGTCGCGTGATCAAACGCTAACGTGCTACCGTCAACTGCCTTTTCAAGAGTTACCCTGCCAAATTGGACAGCCTGTAGCGTGTGGCGAAATTGATCATGTTGAGGTGAGTGCGTTGCGTTTTTGTTTAAGTTCGCGCATCATTGTGCAAGCTGCGCAGAGCACTTATCATCATAATCAATTGATTTATAATACATTGCGTGTATTTGCGTCGATAGAAAAATTAGTCGCATCGGATTTAGTTTAAAGGAATGTTATGCCGTATTCGCAAATTTTAGAAAAATTACTTCAAAAGCAGAATTTAAGTGCATCAGAAATGCACGACACTATTCATGCGTTTATGCAAGGGCACGCTAGTGAAGTACAAATGGCTGCTTTTTTATGTGCATTGCGCAGTAAAGGCGAAACAATTGAAGAAATCACAGCGGCGGCTACCGTAATGCGCGAATTGGCTACGCCAATCCCCATTTCAGGCGAGCATCTCATTGATACCTGTGGCACAGGCGGGGATGGCGCGAATACGTTTAATATTTCTACAACCAGCGCTTTTGTGGTGGCAGCGGCGGGTGGGCGAGTGGCAAAACACGGAAACCGGTCTGTATCGAGTTGTTGCGGCAGTGCCGATGTACTTGAATTGGCGGGCGTCAATTTGCATTTATCACCCGAGCAAGTGGCGCAATGCGTTGATACATTAGGGATTGGTTTTTTATTTGCCCCTCATTATCACGGTGCAATGCAGCATACGCGCAGCGTACGCAAAGAACTCGGTGTGCGCACATTATTTAATTTACTAGGCCCACTAGCCAATCCAGCAAAAGCAGACCATCAACTCATTGGCGTTTTTGATGCAATGTGGACATCCCCTTTAGCACATGTTTTCAACGCCTTAGGCAGTCGTCATGTATTGGTCGTTAGCGCAGAAGACGGCCTGGATGAAATCAGTATTGCCACGCCAACGCGCGTTGCTGAACTCAAAAATGGGCATGTATCGTGTTACACTATCTCACCTCAACAATTTGGTTTACCACAAGCCTCGCTCAATGCCATTGAAATCACAAATGTCCATGACAGTTTGTTAATGCTTAAACATGTTCTCAGTAACCACGCTGGTGCAGCGAAAGATATTGTCTTGCTCAATGCGGGAGCGGCTATTTATGCCGCGGATTTAGTGCCTTCGCTTGAAACGGGAATCGCTAAAGCAAATGACGTAATTTGCAGTGGCGCAGCGTATGACAAATTTAATGCGTTTGTTTCTTATACGCAAACATTAACATCATGATTCATCAAGAAGTTGTCCGTGTATTTGAGCAATTAGCGATTGCGATTCCTAAACCTGAAACGGAGTTAGTCTATAGCAGTCACTTTGAGCTTTTGATTTCAGTGGTGCTTTCTGCGCAAGCAACGGATAAAAGTGTTAATAAAGCCACTAAACCGTTATTTGAAATAGCGAGTACGCCTCAAGCAATAGTCAATCTGGGCGAAGAAGGCTTAAAACACTATATTAAAACGATTGGATTATTTAATACAAAAGCCGCAAATATTATAAAATTGTGTCGACAATTACTCGAAAAACACGATGGTGAAGTACCGCGTACACGCAGTGCGCTGGAAAGTTTACCTGGGGTTGGACGTAAAACCGCCAATGTCATTTTAAATACGGCTTTTGGTGAACCCACGGTGGCGGTAGATACACATATTTTTCGCGTTGCCAATCGCATCGGACTTGCGCATTCTTCTTCGGTGCTTGGCGTGGAGAATGAATTATTGCGCGTTATTCCTGAAAAATTTATCCTCGACGCTCATCACTTATTAATTCTTCACGGTCGCTATACTTGTATGGCACGTAAACCTTTATGTCATACTTGCGTCATTAGCGGGTATTGCGAATTTTTTCAATTAACAGCACATTAAACTTAAACCACGCGCTATTATTTGTGAATCTAATAGCCGTCCATATAATAATAAAGTGAATTTTTGATAATAATTTAGAATAAAAATAAATTGACTTTTAAATAACATAATTAGTTAACAAACATGGAAAAGAAAAATAGAATTGCCTTATTTATCGATTTAGATAATTTTGTCGGCTTTTGTCTTGATGACGATTTACCTTTAGATATTAAAAAAGAAATCAAAAAATTAACCGAACACGGTGAAATTAGTATTCGACGCTCGTTTGGCGATATTATGAAACTGCCTATTTCAGAGGCGCGTAAAAAAGAATTGCGTGAAATGTTGCAAGCGAATCTCATTCGTCACGAAGATATTCCCTACTATAATGGTTATAAAAATACATCGGATATTCGCCTCGCCATTGAAGCCATTTCGGTAGCGTACACACATCCAGATATTAATATTTTTGCTATTATTGCCAATGATCGTGATTATATGCCGCTCTTTTCCAAGCTTAAAGAAATTGGTAAAACAATCATTGGTATTGGTAGCACAAAAAATACGGTGGGAGAGCTTTATCGTAGTGCGTGCGATTTGTTTTATTATCACGAGGATTTTGGTAAAAATGATTATGGGTCGCGCAAAATAGAAGCCTCGGTGGCTGACGATGAAAATTGTTTAATTGATTTGCTCATTGAAAAAGTGCGCTACAACACCGCGAATGGACTGAAAACCAATCAATCAACCATTGCTGCAGCCATTAAAAATAGCCGTGCCGTGGATTTTAACAGCTATCACGCATTTCAGGGCTTTGGAGATTTATGTCGCTTAGTTGAAAAACGCGGCATGATTTCCATTACACAGCGACATATTGGCGATTTAGATCCCGTCCTATCCTGCAGTAGCCAAGAAAATGAATCGGCTATTGAACGTTTTTTAGGACAGCAACAAGCCAAAGCGGCTGTACCTGCAACAGACGATATGAAACGTATTTATAATCATTTTATTAAATCAAAATTAAGTTTGAAAAATGATTTTCCTCCTCATTCTCAGCGAGAACGCATTTATCAGCAACTGGATATTTTGTTGGCAGAAAGCGAGCCTTATGGCGGTGTGGGATTAAAAGCGGCTTCGGAGCAAATCACGAAAGCCTTAGAATTTGAACCTGATGATCAATCCTCCGTGTTTAAAATTTTATATAGTTTATACCGTTCAGGTTGTTTTATCGTTCGTCGAACAGAAGACAATTACAATCCTATCATTATGAGTAATCGTGTTGCGATGAATTATATTTATATGGATAAAAAATTGATGGAAAGCTTGATTAAATTATTTAAATGGGACGCGGAGGATATTAAATTCGATCCGAGTCGTTGGTCTGAATTTTTTATTGGCGATACCTCGTATTCGCAAATTGCAAAATTCGCTTATAACTACTTATAAACATTCAATTTCTTGATTTGTTGATGAATAAGCAATCGTTACCGCCTGTGGTTTTATTGATGGGACCTACTGCATCGGGTAAGACAGCGTTAGCTGTGCAGATTGCACACGCGTTAAATGGTGAAATTATCAGTGTCGATTCGGCTCTTGTTTTCAAAGGAATGGATATAGGTACTGCTAAGCCCACGCTACAAGAGCGTGGCGGCATTGCACATCATTTGATTGATATTTTAGACCCAAGCGAGTCGTTTTCAACGGGTGAGTTTCGCACACAAGCAGTGGCTTTAATGGCGGACATTGTGGCTCGTGGAAAGTTGCCTATTCTCGTAGGGGGGACGATGCTCTATTTTAATGCGCTAACGCAAGGTTTAGCGCAGCTACCTCCTGCTAATCCGGACATTCGCGCGTATTTAGATGCACAATTAGCCAGTGAGGGAAATCTTGCCGTGCATGCTCGCTTGGCGAAAATTGACCCTAAAGCCGCAGCGAGAATCCATCCCAATGATCCGCAACGTGTTCAGCGGGCGCTGGAGGTTTATGAAATTACGGGGCGTTCATTGAGTGATTTTTTTGCTGACAATGCGCAAGACCACGCATTGCCCTATACAATGCAAAAATTCATTGTCGCGCCACGTGATCGACAAGTGCTTCATGCCATTATTGCAAAACGTTTCCATGCGATGCTCGAAAAAGGTTTTTTAGAGGAAGTCGCACAGTTATATCAGCGTGGTGATTTACATGATAAATTACCTGCTATTCGCGCAGTTGGGTATCGAGAAGCATGGGCGTATTTCCAAGGTGATTATGATCTGCATACGATGACTGAAAAATCCATCATCGCCACGCGGCAACTCGCTAAACGTCAATTCACATGGCTACGCCGTGAAACGCAGGCGCAGTGTTTTGAAACAGGTCAGCGAAATTTATGTGATCACGTTTTAACTGCAATCAAAGCCGCTTAAAAACAATTACCATAATCCAAAAACAGTTCTTCGCATTCAAAAAAGATACGCGGGTAATCAATGCGAATCAGCATTTTTAGCGCATATTCAAAAAACACGCTAATCGTCAAAAATCGTGCGAATGCCCCCAAAATCAAATAATGCGTATTGGTTGAGCAGCGCCAAATTGACACTGTCCACCAGATAATGGGTAGAAAAAAGATAAGATGTATATCAT
The DNA here is from genome assembly GCA_900299045.1 of Methylococcaceae bacterium. Classification (GTDB taxonomy): domain Bacteria; phylum Pseudomonadota; class Gammaproteobacteria; order Methylococcales; family Methylomonadaceae; genus UBA10906. The sequence continues at coordinate 18,716 of OMIH01000017.1, read as the reverse complement.
CCCACATAGATACGGTAAACATCCCCGTCTTTGCCATTGTATCAGCAGCAAATAAACCTACGTTAAGCAAAATAAAAAATGGAATAGCAACCCAAATCAACGCAATATTACCGCTCCAACTGGCAAATAAATAATGATTCAATGAGGATTGATAATCTGTTTTTTCAGAATAATTGGCGTTGATGATTAAAATAACGAGCAATCCAATCACAAAAATACTTAAATCTACCGGACTAAAAAAATGAATATGTTCAAAAAATAAAGGAAGTGAATATACAAACATAAAAACCGTCCATAACAAGTCATTTGAATCTCTCAGTCTAGCGTGATTTAAAATAAATTCATCACTTATTTTTGTAGTCCATTTCATGGTTTAATGACGGATTCATTCACCATTGCTTACGCACTCTCAATTTACCTTATGCTAACTATCGACAATTTTACGTTGCCTCATTGGTCAAACGCTTACGGAACGCCACCAGGAAAGGGCAAGATTCGCACTATTCCCGCAGATTTTATCGTTAAAGAAACATTGGCATTTGAACCATCGGGTAGTGGTGAGCATATATTTTTACACATTCAAAAGACGGGTGAAAATACGGAATATGTCGCGCGGCAACTCGCTCGGTTTGCTCATGTTCGCCAACGCGATGTAGGTTACGCTGGCATGAAAGACCGTCATGCCATCACCATGCAGTGGTTTAGTATTTGGCTGCCTAAAGGTGATGAGCCAAATTGGTCGGATTTTTGTGTTGAAGGGGTGACGATTTTAAGTGTGACACGTCATGCACGCAAACTCAAACGGGGCGCATTAGCGTGTAATCATTTTGAATTAACCCTTCGGGAATGGCAAGGTGACATTGACCACACTTTGGCTCAATTAACGACAATTAAGCGGCATGGTATACCAAATTATTATGGTTCGCAGCGTTTTGGGCATCGTGGTCAAAACATCGTGAAAGCACTCGCCATGTTTAATGGCGAAAAAGTGCCACGCGAACAGCGAAGTATTTATCTGTCAGCGGTACGCTCTTTCTTGTTTAATACGCTTTTAGCACAGCGCATTCACGCTAATAATTGGGCAACGGGACTCAGTGGCGATGTATTTATGCTCGATGGCTCGCGTAGTGGATTTGTGTGTGACGACATAGATGAAACGATTCGCTCTCGTTTGGCTAACAATGAATTGCATCCTACTGGTGCGTTATATGGAAAAGGGGATTTGCGCACAACAGGACTAGCGCATAGTGAAGAGCAATCCCTTTGCAATACCTACACGACATTGATACAAGGTTTAATCGCGTTTGGTTTAGAAAGCGACCGTCGCGCGTTACGGGTGAATGTACACGATCTGACGTGGCATTTTGATGAAAACAACACGACGCTTTTATTAGCCTTCAGTTTACCTGCTGGCAGTTATGCGACAGCTGTTCTCAGAGAAATTATTGAATTAGACTAAAATAGCGTTGCGTACTAAAATTGGTAGCCAATCATTCCGCCTAATCCAAAAGTTGGACTCATGTTTGTGAATCCTTTGTAAGTGTGAATTTGCGTATACCAAGCGGAGGATAATTTATATGAACCATAAAGTGTCACTTCTATTTGATCCTCTAAATTTGAATACACGGATTGTTTGAAATCAAGTATAGTGCCAATAGACGCTAAATTTGACAGTTGATAAATTAAACCCGTTGACGCATTGATTGTATTTCGATAATGCAGGTTTTGTGGATTACCTACCCATTTATAACCGGTACCTAGCATGAGGGTGACGTCGTCTACAGTTTGATAGGCATACAATTGAATGGATTCATCGGGTTGTCCCGTGCCTAGTCCTGCTTGATGACTGGCGGTAGGTAGTTTTAGTTTAAAACCGATATCAATTGCTAAACCTAAATCAGCGTTATCGTAAGTATTGTAAATACCGCTAAGAACCGCATCACCAATTCCCTCACTTTCACGATATTGCGTTAGCGTACTAGGTGATGTGGTGGTTGAATCGGACGATACCGACGCATTATTTGGACCAGAAATAACTAAATAAGGCAAATCTAAGCGAAGAGAGATGTTATTGCTTATGTATCGCGCTTGAACACTCGTTGTTGTCATATTGGTGAGTGTTGAGGCGCCGTAATAGCCTTCACTATAATCAACGCTGGCACCGACTTTTAGTTTGTCGTTAGCCAACAAGAGCGCAGTTGACGCAATAAATAACACGCAAACACGGTAAATTAATCTAAAGTGCATAGCGTAGCTCAATGGTGAGGGCGTTGACTATCTGGACGATTGACCTCTAAGCGTAGCAAGGTTGGCTTATCAATATCCGCATGATTGATGTCAGGTCGATCAATATCGGGATGCGTGATTTCATATTTTTCAATTTCAGGGCGATCGATATCAGGTTTGTTGATGTCATGTCTTTCAAAATCGTGGTGATCTATTTCAGGGCGATCTATGATAGCAGAATGTGGTTGCCCCAATCTTCTGTCCATCGCACCCAACTCGCGCTCTGCCTTGTTTTCTTTTAACGTTGATTGTGTGCCGACATGGTCATCTACATGATGACTATGGTTATGTTCGGGTGAAAAGTGTTGACGCTCTTGCCAATGATTTAAAATCATGGTTCCATTATCAGCAGTGTTTGCCGATAAGCCAATATATTGCCCCGTTTGAGGAAGTTTAGTTTCATGGTTATGAGCGCCAAAGCGAAGACCGTCAATATTTAACTGCGCTCCATGATCTTCTCTCACATGCCCTTGTATGAAGAGTTGATCTACGCGTGATGAAAACGACCAGCGTGGATTGTGCTCAATTGCCTCTACGTGCAATACGTTATCGTTGAGTACACCTTGCACTCGCACTTCATCACCTGTTTGCAAGGGAGGAAGATGATTATCGGCGACATCTATGCGCTGTTTGCCTATGTAAAGCTGCCCAGATGCCATTTCTTTTTCCACTGGACCAATTACGCTGAGTTTTTCAATAAATTGGTCACTTTTTTCAACGCGTATCGCGTCAATACTTCCGTCATTTAAACGATTTCCACTCACGATGACATAGTCGCCCGTTGTTATTTTTTCAAGCAAATTCGTTGGAAGATGCACAGTTTGACCGAGAACCTCAAAAACATGGTGCTCAGTATCAATAGCGTGAACTTGCCCTTTCACTTCATTGAGTAAGCGAATTTCGTTTGCGTAATAATTGTCTGATACAGTGTGCGCAAGAATTGACACCGTTTGACCAAGCGCCAACCGATTAGAGTCCGTCGGGACGCCGTCTTCGGTAATAGTGGTGTTTTCTTTAAAGTGTATTTCAACGCCATCAACACAAATACTACCAAACCCCGAAATAATCCCCACAATGCCCGTGCCACCAATGCCAGATTCCTCTTCTTTTTTAACAAGCTGCTTATCAGATGGAACAGGCAACGCCAACCCAGTGCCACCGATACCTGATTCACCTTCACGATTAAGTGTAGCGATTTTATCTGATTTTATGGGTATTGATAGACCGGTACCACCTATCCCTGCGCCTTCATTTGAATTGAATACAACAACAGGACTTGGCAACCAATGCTTGTTTTCACAGACATTGTCACTTGCCAACGTATGGCGTGCGTAGCATAAAAAAAGGACACCAAGAGAGTGGAAAGCAAGACGTTTCATGACGATTTTTTTGGCGATAACGTGGCGTCAGTATAGAAATAAACACCGAGGGTCATGCGATTTTTTTGATCACCCGATGACGTTTTTTTGAGTTCCTGTGCTCTTTTATTGATAGCACGCAACACGTCCATGCTCATGCTTTCTGCCATTTGCGCTAATTCGTCGATTGCTTGCGGACTTAGACCATCAGAATAAACACTGCGCTCAAGAAAGGGGGGCGTTTCATCGAGGACATTATGCACCGCTGACTCAAGGTGATCGCGTACGTTTCGCCCAAGGTAATAAAGTTTTTCCTCTACACCCTGCTGGGGAACAAACGCGCCCGTGCATAAATGAATAAAATCGTTTGCATCAATATTGACGATGCCTAGTCTAAGCCATTCATCAAGTACCACGCGAGAGCGAATATCTTTTGATTCCTCACTAAAAAGACGCTCAAAGGACGGCGAGCCATCGGCTTGTGATAATCGAGGCAGTGGAATGGGCAGCGCGTGTTCATCTAAATAATCGGATTCACTATTCCAGCGCCCGATTAATCGTGCCCCCAGTGATACATTAGCCGGTGGCGTTAAGTTAATTTGAGGCTCATCCAAAAATCGACGAATGTCTTTACGATGAACACCAGTCAACAAACTTAAACGACTGTCTGTTTGCTGCTTTCCTTCTAGTTGAAAATCCGTCATTGCCACATCGACATACAATGGCTTTAATAAACTAATTAAATAGGTGTATGTGATTTGTTTAGCCAACAGCAGGCGCACTAGGGGACGCAACAGGCGTTGAATGGCTTCTACAATAGCAGTATTGGCAATCATTTTGGTTGGATTAATGTCATATTTTTTTAAGGGTATCACAATTGCGCATAGTATAACAAAAATAGTAATGTGGGAAAATATCCCATGTATTTAAAGCGTAAATAGCGACTATTTATGATATAGCACAGGCAATTTAACCACTGCCCAAAAACGCGAAAAGAACCTATCCCAACACATCAATTTCATGTTACCCATTCCATGTTGCATGGTTGCTTAGGGTATTATGCTAACGTTATCAAGCCACAACGGTTTTGCCACGCATCTTTGTCTAATCAATCCTCTACTCAATTAAGATGTTAAACAATAAGGGCAATGTTGACAGTGATGTTTACAACAAGCGCCTCGCTTGAGATGGTGCCATTGTGTGAAAACGTATTTTCCTTTTTCCATAAAATAGTCAATACCTTCAATGGCTTTGACTTTGGTTTTATAATTTTTGGCAAGCAAGAGCTTTTCAGGCAAACTGAGTTGACTGAGTCTAGCCATCATTTTCTTTTGTATTGCGTCACCTAAACATTGTCGACATAAGCAGTCGATAGCGTCTTCATTGATGGGCATAATAGCAGGATAGGTCGTGCACCAGCAGGATTGTGTCTTAGTAGAATAACACGAAAATAATTTCCCACATGACGCACACTGCTTTTTGGGTGAAATTTTGGATGTTTTTTCATTACATTCCATAGCTTAATCATATCCTTTCACGTTATGCGTTAATTCTCTATTTACTGTACTGAATAAATACCCAACAATCGTTGTCAGGAATTGTGATATTACCAGTTACACGCATTTTTTTAAAATATTTTGCATTGTAAAATGACCTAATAGAGCAAATTCTCCTTGTATAATAGCGAAAAATTTTCAATGAATGATGACCATGTCAAACAATAATACGTTACAACGTGCTGCACAAGCACCACATCTGCCAAATAGCACCTCAACATTTATTCTATATTGCTTATCGAGATTTCGCGGGTGGGTGGTATTAATGTTAATTCTTGAAACAGGGCAAGCGGTGTCGAGTATTTTGGTACCGTATGCAATCAAAGCCATTATGGATGGTGCTGTGCACGTATCGAGTAGCGCTTTGTCTGTGTCGGTACTTGAGAGTTTACGCTATCCTTTGTTATTGATTGCGGGACTTAACGTTGCGGAAATTATCTTTAGTCGCGCAAGCGGTGCGGTGCTGATTATTATGGGGCCTCGTTTGCGGCAGCGAACATCAAAATCATTGTACGCGTATTTGCAATACCATTCGCCTCGCTATTTTAGTCAGCATTTTTCAGGGGCATTAGCTCATCGCATCAGTGAAACGGCAGTGAGTGTCAATCATACAGTGTGGTCAATTTTATGTGACTTCTGGCCAATTCTCATTACCTTCTCAGTGTCGACGGGACTTTTATTTCATGTCAATGATGAATTAGGTTTACTGATTGCCAGTTGGGTCGTTAGCTATACGGGGCTTTCCTATTGGTTGGCGACGCGCTGTCAACCGTATGCACAGAACTACGCCGCCACGCGCAGTCAAGTCAATGGCAAAATTGTGGATGCGGTGACGAATATATTGAATGCAAAATTGTTTGCACGTTTGTCGTTTGAAAGGGAGCATTTAAATCAATTTCTCGATGTTGAAGTGAGCGCCGCACGTCGCACTTTTTGGTATATGGAACGTGTGCGTTGGTTTCAATTCATTGCTGCAGCGATGCTGAAGGTGGGGACGGTATATTATGCGCTGACGTTATGGGATAGCGGCATGATTAGTGTGGGCGATTTTACAATGAGTATAGGTCTTGCGCTGCTGATTATTAACGATGCACGCAATTTATCTCGGCGCTTTTTAGAGTTTTTTGAATATATAGGCAATGTAGCGAATGGCGTAAACACTATTGTTCAATCGCATGAAATTGTTGACGTACCCGATGCAAAACCGCTGGTGGTGTCACACGGGCGAATTGAATTTAGACAGGTCTGTTTTGGGTATGAACCCAATCAACGTGTCTTTCATAATCTCAACGTCATCATTGAACCCATGCAAAGAGTGGGGCTCGTGGGTTTTTCGGGGTCGGGGAAATCCACCTTTGTGAGTTTACTTCTGCGCAATTATGAGCCACAAACAGGGCAAATTTTCATCGATAACACCGATATTCAACGCGTCATGCAAGATTCACTCCATGAGCAAGTGGGTCTCATTCCACAAGAGCCGAGTTTATTTCATCGCAGTTTGAAAGATAATATTGGTTATGGCAATTTACAAGCAACCGATGACGCTATTTTAGCGGTTGCTACATTAGCGCATGCAGATGGTTTTATTCAGACGATGTCAAGTGGATACGATTCTCTTGTGGGAGAAAGAGGTGTTAAATTATCAGGCGGACAGCGGCAACGCATTGCCATCGCACGAGTTATGCTCAAAAATGCGCCTATTCTTATTTTAGATGAAGCAACATCGAGTTTAGATTCGGTCACGGAGCGCATTATTCAAGAAAATTTAGACGCGGCAATCGGAAAAAATACCGTTATTGCCATCGCGCATCGCCTATCAACGATTGCGCATTTGGATCGTATTTTAGTGTTTGATCGCGGATGTATTGTAGAAGATGGCACGCATGATGAACTTATCGCAAAAAAAGGAACTTATTTTCGTTTATGGTCAATGCAAGCGGGCGGTTTTTTACCCGAGGAGAACAATCAATGACAACGCAAGCAAAAGCCATCGCGCTACTTGGTGAACCTATTCTGCGAAAAGTAGCCAATTTAATTACGCCAGACACGATTGACAAGGCAACACAAACGGCAAATGATTTGCTCGTGTCTTTAGAAGGTACAAACGGTGTTGGATTGGCGGCACCACAGATTTTTGAGTCATTACGGATGATTGTCGTGGCATCTAAGCCCACAAAACGGTATCCCAGTGCACCGCAAATGGCACCTATTGTGATGATTAACCCCCACTTTACGCCATTAAACGATGCAGTGGAAAAAGCGTGGGAAGGGTGTTTGAGTATTCCTGGAATTCGTGGAAACGTTCCTCGCTATCAGCACATAGGTATCAATTATGTGGATTTGTCAGGTCAGCGCATTGAAATGGAATTAAACGGTTTTGTAGCACGCATATTTCAGCATGAATATGACCATTTAGATGGCTTGGTGTATCTTGATCGTATTGAAAATAATCGAGATATCATAAGCGAAGCGGTATTTTTAAAACAATGAAAACGCTAATTGAATTACATAATGACATCGAGGCACGTGTACAGGCGATTCGTGATGACAATCCAGATTGGTTGTGTCAAATGGGGTGTGATGGTTGTTGTCATCGCTTAGCGCAAATTCCCGAACTCACACCAGCAGAATGGGCATTACTTGAAAAGGGACTCTCAACGCTTTCACCTGCAACGCGACAAGAAATTCGCAAAAATGTTGCCATGTTAGCCACGCAACTGCCACGTTTTATTGTATGCCCCATGTTAGACAACAAGGCTGGCACTTGCATGGTTTATGCTTATCGTCCTATAGCTTGTAGAACGTATGGGTTTTACGTTCAGCGCGATAAAGGACTTTATTGTCATGACATTGAATCACGCGTTGAGCAAGGTGAGTTAAATAGTGTCGTATGGGGAAATCATGATGTGATTGATCGTTGCTTAGATAAATTCGGTCAGAAACGAAATTTAGTTGAATGGTTTGATGATTATCATGAGCATATTGTATAAAATTTGTTGAAACTGTATTGACTAATAGGGAAGAATTCAAGAAAATTGCAAGACTAGAATTTTATGTTATCCATTTGAATAATTACTTTTACTAAAAAATATATGACGAGTTTTTCAACTGATTCAAAATCTAGCCTTAATATATTAGTGATTGATGGAAGTTGTGAAATTACTAATATGTTAATGCGAGTACTTTTTTGTACAGGGCATTCCGCAAAAGCCTTCAATCATCCAACGCAGGCGCTTGCCGCTTTAAAAAATAATTCGGAAGACTTCGATGCGATTATCACCGATGATTTCTTCCATCACACCGAAATGGAAATCACAGGGAAAATGTTAATAGAGTCCCTGCTAGATATACGCAAGCTGCCCATCTTAGTTTGGAGCATGCAGGTGGATAAATTAAAATCTGTCCTTGCTGATTCAACGTATCTTTCTTTTTTGCACAAACCCGAAGATTTAAAAAATATTTTTACGTGGATTGGCAATATCAATCAATCTGTTATTCATGAAGAAGATAATTTTCCTATTTATCAATTAATTTATGGTAGCAAAGCGGCAGATGAGTTTAGTGAACAAGCGTTAATTGATATCTTGCATACATCGCGCAAATTGAATGGGCAAGCGAAGATTAGTGGTGCATTAATTTATCACAATCACTATTTTTTACAGGTCTTAGAAGGTGAAGAGCAAGCGGTAAAAACGTTATTTCACGAGCATATTGCAAAAGACAAACGCCATAAAGACGTGACGATTTTCAATCAAGAAATCGTTGATAAGCGTCATTTTAAATATTGGAACATGGGTTTCTTTGGTCATCATAACCACGATGACTATGAATTGCTTGGTTTAACGGATTTTGAAACACATCCAGCGGGGGCATTTTTCAAAGAGAAACTCACGCAAACGCAAAAAGCGTTATTTGGTGATTTTTAATGTCGTCTTAACATGGGTTACGCATGTTGAACATGCGATCTTATCTTCATGGTATTAAGCTTCAAATCAGATAAATAAGATCGCTGAGATTTTCTATACAGGGAACTGCAACATGTGCACTCAAAATTAGCTGACTACTGTCCAATTTTCGGCTTCATTACCATGACGAGTGCGTTTGAACGTCATTGGTGGAAAGCCTTGAAATCGCGCTTCGACAATATCTTCTTTGATCGATTCATCGTGGATAAATTCATTTGCATCCGCTTTTTTCATATCCCATGCATATTGAAAAACGGTTGTTAACGCTGTTTGAAACTCATCTGAATTAATTTTCATACAAAAACCTTCATAAATTGTGGTGTGTAAGGAGAAAGAGCTGTGCTCGACGTTTTGCCTTCATTTTGTGTTTGTTGATTATCATACTTAAACTACGTCACTTAAGGCAATTTTAAAAAATGATTATGATAAAAATTATTTTATATGGCGCTTGGTGGTTTTAAAAAAAATAACGTATGATGATTTAGTCAATTTAACTTGGGTAAATCAATTATGTTATCCACACACAATACAACTTCTATTTTTACTTGATGACGGCATTGTCCATGATAATAAAAAAATTTGAGTTACACAAAAAACCTTCAGGCGTTGGTTATTTTATTAATAGTATTCAAACGCTGTTTGTCGGCATTTTGCGTGTTTGGACGATTCCTATTGTGTTAATGCTAAGTTTAGCGTCGGGTTTTACAACGTATTACGGTCTTTCACATTTTATCACACCATGGATTGCACTAGTCATTACCGTTGCGATTCAGTCTATTGTGGTCATTTGCTCATTGGAAATTGCCGGTATGCACTGGAAAGCAAATCGTATTCGCTATTTTAGCGTTGTTTGCTCTTTGCTGGTGGCGTTGATGGCGTCAGTGTCTTTCTCTTATTTTAAATTTTATGAAATTTCCCAAAAAGACAAACTTCACGCTGATCGTGTCAATCAGTTGCGTGTTGACGTAAAAACGTATATTGATAGCGCATTAACGCTGAAAGGAGATATTTTAAAACAGCAAAATGCAGACATAGAAAAAGCCTCAACAGAAGTTTCTCAAGCGTATTTTGGCACGCATCCTCAAGCGTTTGATAGTTATAAAAATCATGTAGGCGAAGGACCTTTTTGGAAACATTACAATCAAATTTATTTAGAGAAAAAAGCACAAAAAGAAAAATTTGAGAATGATTTTGCGGAGCTCAATCAAGATGTTCAAAAAGTACAAAGCAGTGTGAATAATTTAGATAATGCGCAAGACAGTGAAGCCGCTTATCAGCAGATGTTGTCGCATTTTGAGAATTTACAATTAAAAATGAACCTATTATTTGGAAATAGTGGTTTATCTACCATGCCTCAAGCGCCGTTATTGATGACGTATAATCAATTCAATGCAGATGTTCAACCAAATATAGCCATGTGGTCGGATTTTTCACTATTTGCGTTTATTTGCGCTGCAATGGTTGATTTTTTCACCGTATTGCTTTCGTATCGGCTTGAATTTACCGCGCCAGGTCCTCTAACCGCACAAGAGGAAGAGTTGATTTTTGAGTGTTTACGGCAATTTACTGATTTTAGAATCAACAAAAACGATGAGCTTGAAATGGTGATTGAAAAAACCGAGATTGAACGGGCTCGACGCTACAACGATTGGTCGCGTATGTTTGCGGTTGGATTGCTTTTGAATCGTGGCTTTCTACGAAAAATAGACGATAAAACAGTTGAATTTGCGCCCAATCTTTATCCCTTAATTGCCGAAAAAATGAGCGATAAAATTAGTCAGATTAAGAAACAAGCGCAAGGAAATCCATCATGAATAATTCAAATGCAAACATTGATCTCTGGTTGCTAGAAGACACGTCAAACCAATCCCTCGTGGTGAGCGGCGATACATGGGAGCCTATTTTTGCACCAGATCGCCATCTTGTGCATATCAAAATTGGACCCTATTGGCGATTATTTGAACGCCCAGAAGGATTTGTTAAGCGTTTTTACCACCATGTTTATGCGTTACCTATTGAAAAATGGGAATTATCTACACACATTGATCTTTATGAAGGATTTTGTCATGTTGCTATCAATCTAGATATCCATTTTCAAGCCAGCATAAAATATGCGCTCAATAACATGGCGGTATTAGCATCAATCAATGCACATATCAAAACCATGTATGAAGATGCGTTAATCAATGTCATTCAAAGTACCGTTGCCCACGTATCTCAAAATACGTGGGTACGCAATGGACTTGGTGACATTGAAAAAAAGATGGCGAACGACATTAGCGAAATGTTTATTTTGCAAGCCATTCAGTCGCGCGTATTATGTGAATTAACGCCAACATTTACCGAATTTCCCGATGTGATTTTGTCACAAGAGGACGTCTATTTGAGTATTCTCAAAAAAAGTTTTGAGTTTAATCAAGCGAAACGCGATGAAACCTTCCGCCAACAAGAAGAAATAGAAAATCAATTACGCGAACAAAAGCAAAGACAGATTGAACGCCTCGAGTATGATGCGCGACTCGAACGTGAAGAGCAAGCGATCACCGCTACAAATGCGTTGCGGTTGCTCGAAGAATTTGCCGTACAGCAAGCCGCGAAGTTTGAAGTTGAACAGCGTATTCATGCTGAAAAACTAACGCATGAAAATACACTTAAAGACATGGCTTTTGATGCGGCATTAGCACTTGAGAAAAAACAACACACTCAAACGCTAGCGCAACAAACACACTTAAAAGAAGAAGAAATCAAGCGTGATATCATGTTATTTGAAAAAGAAAAAGCGCAATGGTTAGCAGCGAAAAATAAAATGCCAAAAAATAAAAACACTCCTTCATCCAAACAATAAATAAATTGCTCAACTACATTTCAACCGCATAGACCGTTACTCAACCGCATTGTTTTATTCAGCTTGCGTTCAGTTTGGCGCCATATAATGTCAAGCAAGAATGGGGTTGAGCGCTTTATTTTATGCAATGGATAAGTCTTATCCAATAAGACGAACGCCATCATAGTTTACCTATAATAAAAGTCCCCACCTTTTTTTGTCGAGATTATTTCAGACTATTTAAAAAGGTTTTTATATTGAATTTATATGGATGTGTTTTAGGTGGGTATAGATGAAATTGTTACTTGTTGAAGACGATCAGCATCTTGGTGCATTAATCAAGCAAGATTTGGTCAAATCCGGTTTCGCTGTTGACCTTGCCATTGATGGTAAATCAGGCGAATTTATGGGCGCAACTGAAAATTATGACATTATTGTGCTGGATTTGGGACTGCCAAAATTATCAGGATTAGAGATATTAAAAATTTGGCGCAAGAACGGGTTGAATACGCCTGTCTTAGTGCTCACCGCACGAGATAATTGGTATGACCGTGTGGATGGATTTGAGGCTGGTGCAGATGATTATTTAGGTAAACCGTTTCATATTGAGGAATTGCTTGCACGGCTTAACGCGATTATTAAACGCAGTAAAGGGCATTCACCCACACGCATTGAGGCTTTTGGTTTGTGTTTGGATGAAACCAATAAAACAGTGTCACAAGATAATGTCGTACACAATCTAACGCCCATTGAATTTATGCTGTTGCGGTTATTTTTGCTCAATCCAAACAAATTATTCACAAAGTCGCGATTACTCGAAAGTTTGTATGAACTTGATTCCGATCCCGATAGCAATGTACTGGAAGTCTATATTTCACGATTGCGACAAAAAATTGGTAAACAACGTATTGTCACCAGACGTAATCAAGGGTATTTATTTAAGGACGATACATGAAACGTTTAGCAAAAAAAATGAATATCAGTCTTGGCTCGGTCTTGCTGGTTGGTTTGGCGTTACTTTGGGTTTTGCGCACCATAGCCATGCCCTATATCATTGAAAAACAAATGGTGACGCGTTTAAGTCATGATTTTGATGGTATTTTAACGCATCTTGTTGTATCGAATACGGGGGACATCAGTATTGATTCCCACGTTATCACACCGATGTATCTGCAACTTAATTCAGGTTACTATTATTCGATTGCAACGTATAAAAAAATAGTCAATTCACCTTCATTAGGGCAATTTTCATTTGAATTAGAGCCATTTACCACGATAACATCTGATATTTTTTATATGCAAGGTCCCGAATTACAATCACTTATTGCATTTAAAAAATCGGTTTTACTCAATGGTGTTCTCGTCACGGTGACAACCAGTGAGGATTTGACGCAAGTCAAACAAGATGTGCGCGATTTAAGTTTAGTGATGCTCTTAATTAGCGTATTAATCACGTTGTTTGCGCTACTTGTACAATCCTATTTGATTCATAGAGCGCTGAGTCCTTTTTTAAATTTGAAATGGCGATTGATATCACTAGCCGCTATTGATCCGAAAACCACCACCAATATTAATGATGACGATCCGTTGCTATTAAGTAATGAGATTCAATCATTATTACAAATTATTGATCGACGATTGAATCAATCAAGAACCTCGATTGGAAATTTAGCACATGCGATAAAAACCCCCTTGGCGATTATGTATCGACTTGCTGATGCGTCCGAACTCGATGCGCACCCCGATATTCGAGCGCAATTCCAAAAACACACCAGTGACATTCTCAATTTAGTGGAAAGAGAGTTAAAACGTGCCCGAATTGCAGGGATGGGTGGGAAAGATTTACTGGGATTTAATCCGCAAGTGGAATTGCAAACGCTAAGTAAAGTGTTAAAAACGCTTTATAGAGATAAATCACTAACAATTACGATTTCAGCGCCAGATACATTAGTGCATTACGACCGACAAGATATTTTAGAGTTGATTGGCAATCTTGCAGACAACGCTAGTAAATGGGCGCAAGAGCGTGTAAATATCACAATAAATAGTCATAATGGACTTGAAATTACAATCGAAGATGATGGTCCTGGATGTTCAACCGAAATTATTGGTGAATTGATCGCAAGGGGATTGCGTGCTAGCGAAACCAAGGAAGGGCATGGACTGGGGTTGGCTATTGTGAATGATATTGTTGAGTTCTATAGCGGAAAATTGCGGTTCGACAAATCAGAAACGCTAGGCGGACTGCGTGTTATCGTGTATTTATCAGCGATTAAAAATTAACCATAATAATTCACAAGCGTGTCATCACAACATTAAAAATGTAAAAAGGATTGTTGTAAGCTAGCCCAATTACAACAATCCCTTATTTATTATCTAGCCAATAATTGAACTAGCGTCCGCTAAATAACTTTGGATGCCAACTAAATTGATTGCGCCTGTTGTTGTATCAATATTGTTTGCCAAGGTTTCACCGTGTGCAATTTCTGTCCAATTACCATCATTATTGTCATCACGAAAAATTTCAAAGTGATATTCACCTGACGTGCTATCCGCTTGTGTTTTTGTGACATAAATAACATTATTTAATGTTGTTTTATTTAATACCGTCAGTTGATCAACCACGTTTTGACCAAACGGTTTAGTATGATGATCTTGATTGATGGTTGCAGGGGCAGTGACGGTGCCGTCTGTGTTAAGCGTAAATTTTTGTTGATGTGCATGTGTATCGGCTATTTTTGCGACTTGAATATCAAAATTTTTAACATATTGACCATCTCCGTCACTATCACCATAAATACGGGTTGATGCCACATTGTTATCACTCAACTTCTGAACTACGCTCAACACCGACTGATTATTTTTATCATTTAGCCCTACCGTTGTGCTAAACGTAGATCCCGTCATATCGAGCGCTCTTGTGCTAGTGCCGTTGACTTGACTTAGACTTTGTACAGACGCTAAATCAGTGCTAAATGTAAAGCTATAATTATCGAGCCCATGAGCATCAAATTTGGCGTGATTTAAAGGCGTATTGCTATCATGATGTTTAGGGTTCGTCAGCGATGCTGGTGTGTTGGTGTTGTTGATATGTTGATTCTTTTTTGACATAAAAAACTCCTAAAAAACTCCTAGGGAGAATTAAAAAAATATTTTATGGGAAAATATCCCACATAAAGAATTCTAAGTGGGAAATTTTCCCATGTCAATGTTTTTTGTTTTTTGTTTTTTGTTTTTTTATTAACGAGGAAACATTGACATGATGAGTGTTAGTTATTATCCGCCAAATAAACGCATGTAACCGTCTCTCATCGTGTTCTTAGGCGACATTTTGGTATGATTTTTGTTTTAGCAGAAGGTGAATAATCGATATCACTATTCACCTTGCCGTACCATTATTTGGTCTTAACAGGAATGCCTAATGCAGGCATTAATTTTGATGAAATAACCGGCGGTGGTGATCCTGCTGGAACGCGTACTTCTTTAGTATCAACGATTGCGGGATTATTCGCCCATAATGGATAATCGTCAGTGAGCGTTTTTAAGAAAGCAACGATTGCTTTTTCGTCTGTTGCGCTCAATCCCAAGTTGCCTATTTGCGTGGTGTTCATATTTGACGCAATTTCCGGCATAGCCCAAGCTGTTTTTGCAAATTCGGGTGAATTATTGTCTTTCACTTTTTTTAAGACATCTCGCGTATTATAAAAATGCACCATATCATCGAGTGTTTTAAAAATACCATTGTGTCCATACGGGGGGGTTAAATCGATATTACGCAATGATCTCACTTTGTGTTTACCGATTTCTGTTTGCGGTATACCATCTCGCCCGCCTAATCCTAAATCCGCAACGGGATTACCTGTAATGGTTACATTGCGTGGCAATCCGATATTGTCATAACCAAAATAAGTAAACAGCGGTGGCGTTGTATTTCCATTACTATCAACGGTGACATCCATCTTATGGCAAGCAGCACAGCCCGCCTTACCCTGAAATAACTCCAGTCCTTTTTTTTCTGTCGCGCTTAATTGGGTGGTTCCGGCTAAATAATAGTCAAATTTGGAATTAAATTTATTGAATACCCCACTTTGTTCAAAAGCGCTAATTGCCTTGGCGAGCGCGGTATAAGTATCTTGTATCGCTTTGTCTGAACTCGTATCAGAAATATTGAGTTGGTATATTTTTTGAAAGTCTTTGATGTACTTTGGATTGGCTTTTATTCTGTTGACCACATCGAGTTCATCGAGCATCGCCATTTCAACTGGGTTGAGTAAAGGTTTTTTGGCTTGTTCAATTAAATTCGATGCACGTCCGTTCCAAAACTGCCCACCGATATACGTTTTTTCATCTTCATCCCAAGCAAATTCAGGGCTATAACTTGCATAAGCAATGCTTGGCGCGTTCAATGTGCCGGTTGTGCGAGGAATAGAGCCTACTGAAATAGGGGCAATTCCTTTGACATTGCTCGGATCCACAAAGCCAGCGACAACACCTTGAACGCCTTTTAGCGACGGAATAGGGGTGAGGCTATGGCAGGTTTCACAAGATTGATTGTGATTAAATGATAAATTTTTATCTTTAAAAAGCGCTTCACCTAATTGTTGTTCGGCATTAAGAGAAACAGCCGAATAAGCGGTAACGCTAAAGAAAGTACATGAAATTGTCAGCAATAGCTTTTTCATAATAATTGTCCTTGTTTCTTGTAATTAAATAAAATAAACGACAGGAAAAAGTCTATAGCCTAATAAAAGTCAATTCAGAAAATATTTTCAAAAGTGTGACACAGTTCACATTTTTTTTGGGACGCTTAACCATTGGCTTTTAAATGAGTTGTCATGATTGCTATATAAATCAAAGGATTGAAGCTATCAATATTGCGAAGATATTTGTATTGTGATTTTCGTTTTTATGGCACTCTCGGAAAAAAACAGTGAGATGACGTAAATTTTTTGTTTTTAATAGAATATCATTATTTTTTTAATGGTATTTTTATGAAAAATATACTAGAATCAAACGATCATTTCGATGTTGTTGATTCTAAAACAACAGAACTTAATCGAGGCAACACGTTTCGATTATTATTTTCACAAAATTAAAAAGGAAGCATTCATCATGGAGAAAATCGTCACATTGTTGCTCGTCGATGATAATACGCAACTGCGCAATTTAATACGCATGACGTTTAAACAGCAACCCAATATTCACATATTAGAAGCCAGCGATGGGGTAGACAGATTAAAACTGTTTCATGCACATCAACCTAATATTTATCTGATGTTATGATGCAAGGAGAGATTGATGGATTGCGTTTATGTGAACAAATCAAAAAAAGTGTTAATTCATGCTATGTTATTTTACTGTCTGGAAAAGCACAGCGAAAAGCACAGCAAAGCGACATTGATTTAGGAATGCAAGCGGGTGCTGATGTGTATAAAGTCAAGCCATTTAGTCCAGTTGAGCTGCTCACTATTGTTAATAATTTCATTCACTCAATCGCGTTTGCATCACGCCCTAAATAATTCAATTCGGCAAGCATTGACTTCAATGCACAGCAAAATCCTCTAACCACTTTAATGATGCACCTTGCATCATTTTAATCTTAATTCCACGTCCTAAATTGTAAAATCAATACAGTTAAAGTGATTATGTTTCAATAGATTATCGTTTGACTGCACCTTTTGATCATAGAAATCTCCAAAAATATTGCTATTAATATCAATAAGTTGAAAAAAATAAATAGTTAAAATATAGCGTATTAAAGCTCGACGGTAACTAAATTTGTTAGATTTTTTAACGAATCACTCATTTGAGTGAAGAATGATTAATTCTTTTGCTGTAGATTATTAAATACCATTTTATTTGTAAGCTTTGAAATTAAATAGAACCTCCTATTCTATTTGGCAACTTGGCTCTCATTGTTTGGTTGGGCAGTGAGAGCTTTTTTTTCCTTTATAAAATACTAAAATCATGTACAACGACAAACAAGCAGAAGAATGTATTGTGGATGCGTGCCAAACACTCATTACAATGCAAATTCCCCTTAATAGCGTGACTGTACCTGATACAGCTATCGCCATCCTCGCCAAACAAACAACGCATGATGACGCAGCGGAGCGAATATACAATCAAATAAACACGATGATATTGAATGGAAAACTCAAATTATCACAAAGCCAAATGCACACATGGAACCTTATTGAATCATGATTAAATCAACGTTAATTCACAATATTGCAAAAAAACAACCCCACTTAACACAAAAAGATGTCGAAGCGGCAGTTAACATCATACTAGATAAGATAACCGATGAACTCAGCAAGGGCGGACAGATTTATATTAGACGTTTTGGCAGTTTTTCTGCACGGAAAAGAAAAGCGATTATGGGGCGTAATCCACAAAATGGGCAAGCGGTCTTAATTAAAGAAAGATATGTTGTACATTTCAAAACCGCAAATGAATTGAAATTGCGTATAAATGAATTGTCAAAACAGTATCCCATTAAAAAAGAATGATAAAAACGTGACGAATTTTCAGTTATGCCCACAATTCAAGATGAACATCAATGTTTTACACTTAGGCAGAATAAACTATAATAAATCAGCTATATTGATAAATTAGATAATCATATCGTTATCTATATAGACTCTGAATACATGACAAAAAATCAAGTTTGAAGACTAACATCTTTTATTTCAAAGAATTGGAAAAAATGACGAATACATTTTGC
>OMIH01000016.1 GCA_900299045.1 Methylococcaceae bacterium | reverse complement strand
TTAAAATTTCTGGCAAAGATTAAATGACAAAAATGACAATTTGATGACAAAAACAAAAAATAACAACAAAAAAACAACAAACTATCATCAATCACGCAACACATTCCGAATTTTGTTGCCTATAGCGCTAAATCGCTCTATTTTTTACACACAAAAAATTTTTTCCACACTGGCACAAACTGCTTTCATTACTATTAATAAATATCCTCTATAATAGTCACTTTCTTACTTTATATGTAATCTCTACAGTTAACCTAAGGTGTTTTTTATGAAAATGACGGCACAAGAATTTCTCGATTTGAAATCGAAGCACATTACACTACTCGCCATGTCAGGCGCGGGTAAAACAACGCTTGCGGATAAATTACCCAAAACTAAGTGGTATCATTATTCGGGGGATTACCGCATTGGCACAAAATATTTAAAAGAACCTATTTTAGATAATATTAAACGCCACGCGATGAGTGTGCCTTTTTTGCGTGAACTGCTTCGCTCCGATTCGCTTTATATTAAAAGCAAAATTTCATTTGATAATTTAACTGCCGTATCAAGCTATTTAGGTAAATTGGGCGATCCAACTAAAGGTGGGTTGTCACTCGAAGAATTTAAGCATCGTCAAAATTTGCATCGCCACGCTGAAATTGAAGCAATGAAAGATGTGCCGAACTTTATGCATAATGCAGAAGACATTTATGGCTACAATCATTTCATTAACGATGCGGGTGGAAGCGTTTGTGAACTCGATTGTCCAGAAGCGCTGGAGATTTTGGCAAAAAATACGATTATTATCTACATCAAAATTCCGCCCGAACTCGAGCAAACCATTATTGACCGCGCTAAAAGTGACCCTAAACCCCTTTATTACCGTGAAGCATTTTTAGATGAAAAATTAGAGGAATTCTTAAAACTGAAAAATTATGCGTCTACAGACGTTATGCCGCCTGATGAATTTGTAACATGGGTTTTCCCTGAATTATTCAAATCACGCATTCCACGCTATGAAGCCATCGCACAGCAATATGGCTACACTGTTGATGGTAACGACGTGGCAAAAGTGCAAACTGAAGATGATTTTATTGCGCTTATTGCTGGCGCTTTAGCAAAACAAACTGGTTGAGGTGAAATAGATGCCCTTAGTTGCACACACGAACCTACCTACTTTTCAACGTCTGCGCGAAGAAGGCGAAGAAATTATTGATGTTGATCGCGCTAGTCATCAAGAAATCCGCGAAATCCATATTGGCTTGCTCAATATGATGCCCGATGCTGCCCTTGAAGCCACAGAGCGCCAATTTCTTCGTTTAGTGGGCGCGTGCAATCAAATCGCACAGTTTCATGTTCATTTGTTTACCATTGATGGATTAACGCGTAGTCCACAAACACAAGCGCATATTGATACCTACTACGAATCATTTGAAAAAATCAAAGAAGATGGGTTAGATGCCTTAATTATTAGCGGTGCAAACGTAACAGGTTCTTTTTTACCTAATGAAGATTTTTGGAAACCGTTAACCGAGGTGTTTTCATGGGCAAAAGAAAATGTGACGTCTATTTTGTGTTCATGCCTTGCCACACACGCAGTTATTCATTATTGCTATGGTATAGCGCGAACGCGTCTTCCCTCCAAGCGCTGGGGCGTTTTTTCGCATACCTTACTTGATAAAAAACATCCCTTAGTGGTAGAAATGAATACGCGCTTTGATGTCCCGCATTCTCGTTTTAATGCAATTTTTCAATGTGATATGCAGCAGCATGGACTGCGGGTGCTTTCCACCAGCGAGGAAGCGGGTGTTCACTTAGCGGTCAGTCCTGATGGTTTTCGCATTGTCTTTTTTCAAGGGCATCCCGAATACGATGATATTAGTTTACTCAAAGAATATAAACGCGAAGTGCGACGCTTTTATAACCATGAAACAACAGTCTATCCACCGTATCCTGAAAATTATTTCAACGATTATGTGAAATCCGTTTTTGCCGATTATGAACAAGATGTTCGCCTAGCAAAAGACAATAAACTGGATTTTCCGGTGTTTCCTGAAGCGCTTATACTCGACTTTATTGATAATACATGGCGTGATACAGCAAAAAGTGTGTTTAATAATTGGCTAGGGAAAATTTACCAAATTACCCATCAAGATCGCCGATTACCGTTTATGGACGGCATTGATCCCAATAATCCGTTAAATTTATAACTGAATTGTTAACCAAGTTTGCTGCATAATACCGTATGCAGCAACTCTTTTATTTGACAAAACAAGACAACCGGTCGTATTATTTAGCCAATGAAACAAAAGCAAATTAACAAACAAAATTTACTTGATGAAGGCGTAGCATTATTGATGCGACAGGGATATCACGGCACGGGACTCAAAGAAATTCTCGATGCGGTCAGTATTCCCAAAGGCTCTTTTTATAATTATTTCGGCAGTAAAGAGCATTTTGCCGCAGAAGTGATTATTCATTACATCACGCCCTATTTAAATCAGTTAACCGATTATTTAAATGAATCGCAAGGAAATGCCGTCGACGCGTTAACGCGCTATATTCAAGAAAGTATCGCAGAACTTGAGCGAACAGATTTTAAAGGCGGTTGTTTACTGGGTAATTTGATGGGGGAATTAAGTGATACCAGCGATTTATGCCGTATCGCATTAAAACATGCCCTTAGCGATTATCGTAATGTATGGGAAATTGGACTTCGTCAGGGTCAAGAAGAAGGAAGGATTCGCAAAGATAAATCAGCCGGTGAAATGGCGGATTTATGGGTGAACGCATGGCAGGGCGCTTTGTTGCGTATGAAAATTGAACAATCGACATTGCCACTCACTCAATGCTATACCCAATTGCTGGGAGATTTTTTTAAAGCGTAATGCGATATTGCGCTTTAACAAGATATGCCGTTTTTTTAAAATTCACTTTACTAATAATTGAGGAAAAGACTATGCCTAAATACATCGTTGAACGCGATATTCCAAACGCGGGCGCTTTCACTGCTGAACAATTACAAGGAATCGCACAAACTTCTTGCGGTGTGTCTTGCAACATGAATGCTAACGTACATTGGCTTGAGAGCTATGTGACCGACAACAAAGTATATTGCATTTTAATTGCAGATAACGAGGATGCGCTTAGAGAACATGGTGAAAAAGGCGGGTTTCCTATTACAAGCATTGCGCAAATTAGAAGCATTATCGATCCAAGTACCGCTGAAGGTTAATTAATTAAAAATCGCATTGTCTTAAAAAGCCAATGCGATTTTTTTTTCGTGAGCAAAAAATAATGATAAAAAAAACCATCACTCGCACATTATGTAGTGCACTGTTACTGTTACCAGTTATCAGCAGCGCTGAAATGCTTTCTATGGTGAATTATGAAAGCAAACCCGGACAACTCCCCCGAAAAGAAGGCATTGCTATTCTTGATGTTGACCCTCAGTCACCTCAGTTTGGAAAAATCGTTCAAGACCTGCCACTGCCGCCAAGCACCGTTGCGCATCATATTTTTTACAATAAGGATGTCAGTAAAGCC
This sequence comes from Methylococcaceae bacterium, assembly GCA_900299045.1. Lineage (GTDB taxonomy): Bacteria > Pseudomonadota > Gammaproteobacteria > Methylococcales > Methylomonadaceae > UBA10906. The sequence goes on along the minus strand of OMIH01000016.1, from coordinate 17,376 downwards.
TATATCACTGCCTTAGGACAAGGGGCGCTGCGCGTCATTGATATGAAAAAAACGCCTTACGAAATTCAACTGCTGAATGTACCTCAATGTGAAGTAGCTGAAGATATGGCGTTCACCTCGGATAAAAAAACATGGTATTTAACCTGTATGGGGTCAAGTAATGTGATTGTCGGTGATGCACACACAGATAAGGTTAAACAAGTCATTGCCGCAAACGAAAAAGAAACCTTTATTCGCTACCCACACGGTATTGGCTTAAATGAAGATGTTGATCGTTTAATGGTCACCAGTACGGTTCGTGCGTCCGATTTAGGCGATGCAGGTGAAACCGTCACCGTGATTGAAGCAACGACAGGTAAAGTACTCTCCACCCATAAAGTATCCGATAAACCATCGCCCTCAGGTTCAGCGCCAGTAGAAGCTGTGTTTATGCCACATTCAACGCCTCCCCTAGCGTATGTGAATACGATGTTTGAAGGCAAACTATGGACAGCCACATGGCATACGTCACAACATCATTTTGAATTCAAACCGGCATTTGATTTTTCAAGTATTAAACAAGGCGTGCCACTTGAAATTTATTTCAATCAAGAACACGATAAATTATTTGTCACAACAGCCAACCCTGGTGCACTTAATATTTTTGATATTAGCCAATCAACCAGTAAACCAGTATTTTTGAAGTCCATTCCCACAGCAGGTGGGGCGCATCATGTTGTTTTTTCGCCTGATGAAAAATATGCGTTCGTACAAAACAGTTTTTTAAATTTACCGGACATGGATGACGGCTCAATTAGCGTGATTGATCTCCAAAAGATGGAAAAAATACATAGCATCGATACGCTAAAAGCATTAGGGTTTAAACCAAATTGCATTCTCATGTTGCCACCATGGCATACGGATGATGTGCATTAAAGAGAAAGAATCGTAATTATGCGGCATTGTGGACTATTTTTTATAAAATGTAGGACACCATGCCGTATGATTTTAAACTTCGCCCACACGTTTTCTCATTTGCATGAAAAAAATAATTCTTCTCTGGATGTTATTTGTCAACGGTTGCGTTAGCATTCCTGAGCAAATCACGCCTGTTTCACCTTTTCAACTCGATCGTTATGTAGGGAAATGGTACGAAATTGCACGGTTAGATCATCGTTTTGAGCGAGGTTTAACACAGATTTCTGCTGAGTATAGTTTGAGAGAAGATGGCAGCTTAAAAGTGCTTAATCGTGGCTACTCAATGGAGAATCAAGAATGGCATGAAGCTGAAGGTACTGGCTATTTTGTAGACTCTCCCAACCAAGCTTATTTAAAAATTTCTTTTTTTGGTCCTTTTTACGGTTCCTACATTGTCTTTGATTTAGATACCGTCAATTATCAATACGCCCTAATTTCAGGGCCAGATAAATCGTATTTTTGGCTTCTTGCACGCACACCATCAATCGATGCAGAACTTCAAGCAACACTCATCAAAAAAGCAGCCGCATTAGGATTTGATGTGTCGAAAATAATCTACGCCAATAAAAACGTAGTAGGACAAGAATAAACGTCATTATTGAGCGCACAAAAATCTGAAGAAAGAATTTCTGTTGCCTTAATTGATTGCACAGATGCCGCTATACTAAGTAGCGGCGATCTATTCGTTTGAGATTTCGCTTTATTTTGTGCTGACAATTTTAATGTGAAGCGCTGCCGCCTTCGCATATTTTGTGGCTTCACCAGGATGCCCCAAATTGCCATGATCAATGGCTTTTTGAAGCTCTAACGCCGCATTATTCAACAGTAACTTGATGTCACTGGGCGCTGTCACCGCATCTACTTGTGTTTTTTCTAATGCCCTAGACGCATAGCGAACTAAATTAGACGCGTTACCTGAAGACCCTTCTTTTACTGCAGCATTGACGAGTTCTAACGCTGTCGTATAGTGGTCATCAGCAAAGATATTCGCAGCAAATAAGACACTTGCTAAAAAAAAGGAGAGTTTTTTCATAAATCACTTTTACCTTATTGTTTTATTGGTTGGCTCTGGCATTTTATATAAAGTCTGAATTATAGCAAAAACCATTGGAATAAAACCTATATTATTTTCAAACTATTTTTTTATGTTAAGTAAAAACAAATAGATAAGTGAGTATATAGTGCAAAATACACACTCATCCCCTCCTCAATCAAAGCTTTTTTACATCCATTAGGCGGCTATGGAAATAAATGAGCCTACCGTATTTTGCAATGAATTGTTACTGACGGTATTCAACGCGAGTTGCGTTAAAAAATCTTGTAATTTAACCGAAGGAGTCAGAGGAGATTTATCCGTAAACGTATTCACTAAATTCTCAAAATTGGTATTTAGTGTATTGGCTTCTTTAACTTCCCCAATCAGCTTTTGTAGACTGTTATTTGAACTATCATAAGCCGTCTGTGCTTTAACATTTGGAGGTAAGCCCCCATCATTTGGTACCGGAATGCCAACATCTTGAAGTATCGCCAGATCCAAAGGTGAAATAGCACTAACTTGACCTTTTTTGATGGTGTCGGACATGAGATCACCTTGAATGTTGACATGGTAAAACGCAGATCCGTTGCCAGCACTTTCTGGCGCTAAGGGTACGGGTTTCCCTGCATTCGCTTTTTCAGCGTTTATGCCAACAAAATACGGCATATTATTTTGCATCATCACCAATTCATCATATTTGGTTTTTAACGGTGTATCTGTATTTCCTAACGTGCCTGTAAATGCCAACCCATGCAAAATTTCATGCGTGGCGATAGACGTAAAATCAAATTTATCCGGTGCTGGCGTTCCGTTAAATGACATATCGCCAATTCGTGCTAAATTAATAAACAAGTTAGCATCGGGGGCATTTGGGTGTAATTCAGATTGATACGTGACATCTGACACAAAAGAGGTATCAATCATTTTTTGCGACGATGTGACTTCTTCTGTCATTGTCGCATCTGCCTCCGCTAATATATCAGGTGACGCGTTTTGACCAATCACTTTTATATTAAAAACAACATCCGAATGAATATATTGACCAATATTTTCTAGCGCTTTTTTTAAGGAATCAACGACATTTGGTAAATAATCCCCTAAGTTTGCTTGACTTAAATCAAGTGTGTACTTGAAACCATCCCCGCCTAAAATCAACGTATTCGTATCAAATGTCGTTGCGTTGACAAGTCCATCTGTATTGATAACCTGCGCATTTGCACCGCTAGTTGGCGGCAAAGGTAAGCTGGGCGTTAGTGCTTGATATAAACTTTGAACGAAATTTTGTAGGGCATTGTTTTCATCAGTGGACAGTGAGGTGGTATCGAACCCCATTTTTTGCATTGTTTGAAGCACATTTTGAGATAGTGAACCCGTGCTATCACTCGTCGCTACAGCGTTTGAGCTAGGTGATGCTGGCACATTGGTATTTGTCGAGACCGTTTGTTGGGGCGTAGCACTTGGTGCATCCACTACAGAATCCGTTAATGCAAGTGTATCTGTTGTAGTAGTTGCATCACCTACTTTTTTGGCAAGCGATGTTGGCGCGAATGAATGAGTAACTGCAAAAATTGACATAATGATGAGCCTCTTTATGAAATACGATTATCTCCCTCTATCGGCTTTATTTAGCAAAGTTTGAATCATTTTGTATAGTGGCTTTCTGTATTTTTCCTTCAAATATGGCTTGTTACGGCATATTTAGCGAGTTCTGCACGTTGCTCTTTCCTTCAAAAGGATAATTAATCATCAAAATGTTTACTTAAATAAATATGGTCAATTAGCGCTTTAAACCATTTGGGACGCCTAAACAAAATAAAAAGCAAACCAAAAGCAGTCACTGGAATAGGACCAACATCGATTAAAATAAGTCCGATTATAATGAGGAAGCACTCTAATTTGGTTAAAAAATAGCTTTCTTTATTCATGCGATATTGTTTGTGGATTGAAAATCAATTTTTAAGTTTTACGAAAAAAATCATAACATATCATTTGTAGCAAAATACATTATTTTCGAAGTGACCTTATGGTTGTTTACAACCAGACGCATGGTGTTTTTAACCTTTTTTTATATTTGATTATGACTATTATTCTATGTTTACTTTTTAAAAAATAATTATAAATCAAGTCGATAGATAAAAAATGTTAATTGGTGTAGTAATTGCTCTAGCTAGTGATGAGTCAAGCAGAGAATGACATTCTAAGCTTTAAATAATCACGCACTTTGGAGAACATAATGAAAAATCACCGCTATTTAACTTGGGGATTAATTGGATTTATAGGGTTAATGTCTACATCATCCTTTGCACAATCCCTTCCAGATGTTAGCTATCAACACCCAGTCACGTTATCCGATTTGAATGAAAACCCACAAAAAGCCTACGAGTTTCATAAAGAACAAGTAGCGTTTCACAAAGCAATGGCTGAACTTCACAAAACATTAGCTGAAAAATACAAAAATGATGGTAATTATGAACTACATAGACATCATAAAGACCTAGCAACGCAGCATGAAGCCTTGAGCAAAGAAAATGACAGAGTGGCGCATATTCACGAAAAAAACACCAATACGCTGTAAAACAATCTGATTAAACAAGGAGAAAAACTTGAATTCGATTTTATTGGTTGTGGTGGTTTGTTTAATTACGCTTGCTTTAATCGAAAAATAGCGTGGATACGCTATGCTCGCTTTTTTAATTCTACGTTTAAAAGGCGAGCATGGCGTGAAAAAGACGTAAAACACTTAAACATCAACACCGAGTTGCATGAAATAAATACGTTAGGGAAGTTTTATTTGAGGCGTTGAATCTTCCCTCTCCGTTTTCACCTACCCACGGGCAAACAATTCACGCATTTTTTGCCCAGGATGCTCAACACGCATAAAGGCTTCGCCTACCAAAAATGCGTAGACATTATTAGATAACATGAGCTCCACATTTTCGCGCGTATGAATGCCACTTTCAGTAATCACCAATCGATCACTTGGGATAGCCTCTTTTAAATCGAGCGTCATTTGTAGATTCGTTTCAAATGTCCGTAAATTACGGTTATTGATACCAATCAACTTAGTATCGAGCGTTAATGCGCGTGTTAATTCTTCAGCACTGTGAACTTCAACTAAAACGTCCATCCCTAGTTGCGTCGCTAAATTAGCCAATTCATGCAATTTAGCATCATCGAGTGCCGCAACAATAAGTAAAATACAATCGGCACCCAATGAGCGTGATTCGTAGATTTGATACGCATCAATCATAAAATCTTTACGCAACACGGGCAACGGTACGCGATCATGTACCATTTGCAAATACGCTTCAGAACCTTGAAAAAACGTTTTATCTGTTAGAATAGAAAGGCAAGCCGCGCCATTCATTGCATAATCTTGTGCGATATTGACTGGCTGAAAATCGTCACGAATAACCCCTTGACTTGGCGATGCTTTTTTAATTTCAGCAATAATTGCGGGTTGTTTATCAACGACTTTGCGTTGCAATGCCGCATAAAAACCACGAGGCTTTTCGACACCCGTGGCAATATCTTGAAGAAGCTCAATAGGCGTTTGTACGCGACGACGCGCGACTTCTTCTTCTTTTTTGGCAAGGATGGTTTGTAAAATATCTGCTGGAGTTGTGTTCATATCAATCAATTTTTAAACAATAAATTTTAAGAAAATGCTATTTTACCAGTATTGTGCCCAAAGCACGCTTTAGCGTTGAATGGAACGTCTTTTTATCTTTATCTTGAGTATACGCAAAAAAACCATGCCCAAATTCTTGTTTGTCATTTTATGTTTACTGGTGTGTTCACTGACTGCTTGTAGCTTATTTATGCCACGCGATGCAGTAAAACCGAAAAATACAGAAAATGTATGTGCCATCTTTAAAGAAAAAACAGCGTGGTATCAAGCCAGTCTAAATTCTTATAAAAAATGGGGCGTTCCTGTACCAGTACAAATGGCTATTATGCACCAAGAGTCGCATTTTGTTTCAGATGCGCAACCACCAAGTGGTACATTACTGGGTTTTATTCCATGGTTTACGGCGAGTAGTGCGTATGGCTATCCACAATCAAAAGATGAAACATGGCATGATTACCAGCGTAAAACAGGAAACACCTTTGCGCAACGTGATAATTTTTCGGATGCCTGCGATTTTGTGGGGTGGTACTCGCATACCAGTTACAAAAAATTGGGTATTTCTAAAACAGATGCTAAAAATCTCTATTTAGCCTATCACGAAGGTCACAGCGGCTTTCAGAATAAAAGCTATCTACAAAAACCATGGCTTGTTGGTGTATCAGGAAAAGTGGCGCAACGCGCTGAACTTTTCAAACAACAACTCGCTACTTGTAATCTCATCAGTGCCGCACAATAAAAACATGTCGTATCATTGGCACATTATCCCGTCACGCACGCTCAATAGATTGTTCGGGTGTATTTATAGCCTCGCATTACTGGCTTGTTTTATCAATGCGCTGACGTTTTTCACGCAAAGCCTGCTTGCTTTATTTGTGCTTTTTCATTGGCTACGCTATTTTAAAACCACAACCGCTTGGCGGCTTTTCTATAACGACGAAGACGGTTGGCAAACCGATTTATTGAACGTAAAACAAGCCATTGACATTTTGCCTTCAACGGTGATCACAAGACACATTATTTTTTTACATTACCAATCCAACGGACAAACGTTTTATCGAATGTTGACAAAAGATGCACTTGTGCTGGATGCAAACAACTATCGACAATTGATTGTTACTCTAAAAACAAGCACTTAACTTAGCGAATTATCATGACCAGACTACGAGTAAGCGATATTTTTATTTATCCCGTTAAATCACTAGGGGGCATTCGAGTTGAAAAATGGGAAGTTGTCGATACGGGCTTAAAATACGATCGACAATGGATGCTAATTGATGAGAAGGGTCATTTTCTCAGTCAGCGAAAAATCCCTAAAATGGCGTTAATTCAAACACAAATCACCCATGAACATTTAATTATTAGCGCCCCCTTGCAAGAGGATTTAATACTATCGCTAGCACCCGAATTAGGTGAGGTCGTGCAAAGCACCATCTGGGAAGATACGTGCTCTGCACACACGATTTCACGTATCGCTGACGCATGGTTTGGTCGTTTTTTAAATGCGCCCTGCTCTCTTGTTTATCTGCCAACACAAACCAAACGGGCTGTCGATGCAGACTATGCCAATGACCATGATAGAGTCAGCTTTTCAGATGGCTTTCCGTTTTTAGTCGTATCTGAAAATTCATTGCATAGCCTAAATCAAGCATTGCCATCGCCTATTGAGATGAGCCGATTTCGCCCAAATTTAGTCATTGAGGGATGTGAAGCTTACGCTGAAGATACATGGCGTGAAATAACGATTGGTCACATCGATTTTAGACTACCCAAACCGTGTTCACGTTGCGCGATTCCAGGGATAAATCCACAAACAGCACAACATGAAAAAGCACCACTCACCGCATTGAGTCAACTGCGCAAATGGCAAAATAAAACCTATTTTGGGCAAAATGCGCTACATAATCAATGCGGTGAATTGAAAGTCGGTGATAACGTTATTATTACACTGGCAGGTGATAAAAAACCACCAATTATTTAACTTTCATTTTAATATCAAAGGGTTGAATATACATTGATATATTGTTCTGCACTGCTTTTCCACGAAAAATCACGCCCCATTGCATTGACTTGTATTTGATGCCAACTATCCGGAAAACTGTAAAGTATTGCGGCGCGTTTAATCGTTTCAAGTAAGGCGCCTTCACTGGCTTCGTTAAAGACAAATCCTGTTGCAGTGCGGTTTTCGATGGTGCTTGGCAGTGTATCAACGACCGTATCGGCAAGTCCACCTGTGTGGCGAACAATAGGCAGTGTTCCATAACGCTGACTATACATTTGATTTAAACCACAAGGCTCAAATCGAGATGGCATTAAAAAGACATCAACGCCCGCTTCAATTAAATGGGCTAACGATTCGTCATACCCCAACGTGAGCGACAATTTATGTGGATATGCACAAGCAAATTCATGCAATTGTTTTTCAAATCCCTTATCACCACTCCCTAGCACAACAAATTGAATCGGATAAGTAACCATTTCGGGTAAACAACCTAAAATCATATCAATGCCTTTTTGTTCAACTAATCGGCTAATTAGACCGATAAGCAAAACATTTTCATCTATAGGTAAATTCAAATGCGCCTGCAATGCTTTTTTATTTTCTTTTTTATCAATTAAAGTGTCAGCGGTGTAATTTTTTGCAATGAGCGGATCGCTATGCGGGTTCCAATCGTCATCAATACCGTTGATAATGCCGATTAAATCTTGATTGCGGTACACCAATAACCCTTCTAAACCATAACCTAATTCAGCGGTTTGAATATCTTGTGCATACGTTGGACTAACCGTTGTAATTTTATCCGCGTACGCAATGCCGCCTTTAATAAACGAAATCATACCATGAAATTCAAGACCATCTGGCGTTAATAACTGCCCTGGAAGTTGTAGTGTTGCCGCCATCAAACCGTTAAATATGCCTTGATAGGCTAAATTATGAATCGTAAATACGGTGGGTGGGCATTGATATTCAAGCGAAAGCAAAGCAGGAATTAAACCTGTTTGCCAATCGTGACAATGAACCACATCGGCTTTCCAATCCAATCCAACGCGATTCATTGCAATTTCAATTGCTGCCCGACAAAACAAGGTAAAACGCTCCGCATTATTGCTATACGCATTGCCAGCATAATCCACATAAGGATTGCCCGATATATCAAAATATTCGGGGCAATCTACCAGCCAAATGCATACATCGCTTTCAGGTAACATCGTTTCAAGCAAACGTACCGTGTGCGTGCCGATTTTAAATGTACTCCGCTCTAAAACAGGGGCACATATTTTTAATGCGTGATAATTGGGAAGGACTAATTTTACATCTTGCCCTGTTTGCGCAAGTGCTTTAGGCAAACTGTTTGATACGTCAGCGAGTCCCCCTGTTTTAATGAGCGGATACACTTCACTTGTCACAAAAAGTATTTTTTTCATAAAAGCCTTTTCTTGCTTATTCCCTTAAATTTTTAAAATAATGGCACCTAGTGGCGGCAACGTCAAATTGAGCGAGTAGGATTGATTCATCCAAGGTTCATTAGTGGTTTGTACATCGCCATTTCCTGTATTTGTACCGGCATAATAATGCGAATCCGAATTGAATATTTCACGATAAACGCCTTTTTGCGGTACGCCAATATGATAATTCTCACGCACAACAGGCGTAAAATTCAGTACGACAATAATATGCGTTTGACCGTGTTTTCGCTGAAAACATAAGACTGATTGCTGTACGTCATTGCAATCAATCCACTCAAAACCTTGTTGCTCAAAATCGTGGCGATTAAGTGCCGATTCGTTTTTATAAAGATGATTTAAATCTCTAATCAATGCTTGCACACCACTATGCAACGGGTAATTTAAAATATACCAATCAAGTGTTTTATTTGCATTCCATTCTGTCCCTTGCCCAATTTCATTGCCCATAAACAACAGTTTTTTACCCGGATAAGCATACATAAACGTATAAAGTAATCGCAGATTAGCAAAACGCTGCCACTCATCACCGCGCATCTTGTTAAGCATCGAGCCTTTACCATGCACCACTTCATCGTGCGAAAAAGGCAACGTGAAATTTTCAGTGAAAGCGTAAAGCATCCCAAACGTTAATTGATTATGATGATATTGACGATGAATGGGATCTTGCTGCATATATGCCAAAACATCGTGCATCCAGCCCATATTCCACTTCATTGAAAAGCCAAGCCCCCCCGCCCATGTTGGGCGCGTCACTTGCGGCCATGACGTAGATTCCTCAGCCATAATCACGGTGCCTGGATGCTGCTGATGCGTAATCGTATTTAACTCACGGAAAAAATCAATGGCTTCTAAATTTTCATTTCCCCCATAGCAATTAGGCACCCAATCATTGGCTTCTCTCGAATAATCAAGGTAGAGCATTGAGGCTACCGCGTCCACCCGCAAGCCGTCAAGGTGATATTCTTCAAGCCAAAACAGCGCACTCGAAAGCAAAAAATTACGCACTTCATTGCGTCCGTAATTGTAAATGAGCGTTCCCCAATCACGATGCTCTCCTTTACGGGGATCTTCATGCTCATATAACGCGCTACCATCAAATCGCGCCAAGGCAAAATTGTCTTTGGGAAAATGCGCCGGTACCCAATCAAGAATTACCCCTATCTCATGTTGATGACAATAATCAATAAAATAGCGGAAATCGTCTGGCGTGCCAAAACGGCTTGTTGGTGCAAAATAGCCTATCGTTTGGTATCCCCACGAATCATCAAGCGGATGCTCAGTAATGGGCAGTAACTCAATGTGTGTAAAGCCTAATTGTTTAACATAATCCACCAACTGCAACGCAATATCGCGGTAATTTAAAAAAATTCCCTCCGCATCGCGTCGCCATGAGCCTAAATGCACTTCATAAATTGACATGGGTTGATGTAGCCAGTCGTATTGTGTACGCTGCTTTAGCCACGCATCATCGCGCCATGCGTACTTTTGATTATCCACGACAACGGCAGCGGTTTTGGGACGATACTCAAATTGCTGACCGTAAGGATCTGTTTTAACAATGACTTCGCCACTTGCACGGTTGAGTAATTCAAATTTGTAAAATGCCCCCGCGTTTAAGTTCGGAATAAATAATTCCCAAATACCGCCACCGCCTAAACTGCGCATGGGATGACAACGTCCATCCCATCGATTAAAATCACCAACCACACTCACTCTACCGGCATTAGGTGCCCAGACCGCAAATAAAACACCGTCAATACCGTCTACTGTATGCAAGTGTGCACCGAGTTTTTGGTAAATATGCCAATGCTTACCCTCGCCAAATAAATGTAAATCAAATTCGGGAAGTTGTACGCCAAAATCATAAGGATCGTATGTTTCGTGTTGATGCCCTGACTTATCCACCCATGAAATCGCATAATGAGGCGGCAGCTCTCCTTTTTTTGCTAAATACTCAAAAAAATCAGACCCTTCGATTCGCGGAATAGTGACATTACTATGCGCAAATTTGACGGATTCGGCATAAGGTAAATACAGGCGCACATGTATTTTGTTGTGCTTGGGATGACGACCTAATACACAAAAAGGATTATGATGCTGCGCAGCAGCAATTTTCACTAAATCGGAATCCAAAACAAATTTTTCAGTTAAGGTGTCGGGAGATTGCTTTTTCACTAGGAATAGCCTCAATGTAGTAGGATAATGTTTGTGAAGTTTAACAAACTAAAAAAAAGTTGGGTATCTATATCAAAAATTATGGGAGATATAAACATGTCAACATCACATGATTCACATACTGACCGCTTTATCAGTCAACTTACACGCAACACCATCGCGCTTATCTTAGCCGGTGGGCGTGGGTCGCGTTTAAAAGACATGACAGACTGGCGAGCGAAACCCGCCGTCCCCTTTGGCGGAAAATTTCGTATTATTGATTTTCCTTTATCAAATTGCGTGAATTCAGGTATTCGTAAAATTGGCATTCTCACTCAATACAAATCCGACTCTCTTATTCGCCATATTCAACAAGGCTGGGGATTTTTACGAGGTGAATTTGGTGAATACGTTGATTTAATGCCCGCACAACAACGTCATAGTGAAGATTCGTGGTACAAAGGCACCGCAGACGCGATTTATCAAAATATTGATATTTTGCGTAGTCGCCAGCCCGAACATATTTTAGTCCTTGCAGGTGATCACATTTACAAAATGGATTATGGCGCGATGCTTGCCGACCATGTCGCAAAACGAGCGGACTTAACGATTGGTTGCATTGAAGTTTCGCTTGAAGATGCCAGTGCGTTTGGCGTTATGGACATTGATGATTATCGTCGCGTTCGCGCATTTGTTGAAAAACCTGAAAATCCGCCCATTATGCCGGGTCGAACCGATACCGCGCTAGCATCTATGGGGATTTATATTTTTAATGCCAATTTCTTGTTTGAACAATTAATTAAAGACGCGGATTGTGAACTGTCAACACACGATTTTGGAAAAGACATTATTCCAGCCGTCATTGATACGCATCTCGTGAATGCGTATCCCTTCTTAAATCTACAAAGTGGACAACAAAGTTATTGGCGAGATGTCGGTACGATTGATTCATATTGGGCAGCTAATATGGAACTCATTGGCGTAAAACCCGATTTAAATTTATACGATAAAAAATGGCCGATTTGGACGTATCAAGAACAAACACCACCAGCAAAATTTGTCTTCGATGAAGAAGAGCGTCGTGGTGTTGCGATTGATTCGATGATTTCGGGTGGCTCGGTTGTATCAGGTGCAACGGTGCGTCATTCGCTGTTATTTTCCAATGTTCGCGTGAATTCATATAGCACCCTTCAAGATTGTGTTGTTTTGCCTGAGGTCAATATTGGACGCTATTGCCGTATTACCAAAGCAATTATCGAAAAAGGCTGCGATATTCCAGAAGGCACTATTATCGGTGAAGATCCCGTTGCTGATGCACAACGCTTTCATGTGAGCCCTGGTGGCGTTATTTTGGTCACACCGGAAATGTTTGGCGTAAGAAGGCATTATGTTAGATAAAAAATTAAAATTAGTGTTCTGTTGGCACATGCACCAACCCGAATATCGCAATTTACAATCAGGCGAATTCAAATTACCGTGGACATATTTGCATGTGATTAAAGATTATGTCGATATGGTGGCACATTTAGAAGCCGCGCCCGATGCAAAAGTCGTTGTGAATTTTGCCCCGATTTTACTCGAGCAAATTGAAGAATACGCGCAACAAATTAACCGTTATCTACATGATAAAACGCCCTTTACCGATCCGTTGCTGTTTGCTTTAGTGGATGATGTGGGTATCACATCATCGCCACTCAAAATTATGCAAGACTGTTTACGCGCGAATAGAGAACGGCAGATCAATCGTTATGCGCCCTTTAAGCATTTGGTTGAAACGGCTGAATTATTCATTGAAAAAGACATCACGCATTATGCTAATGTGCAATTCGTCGTTGATTTAGTGATGTGGTATAACCTAGCGTGGCTGGGTGAAACCGTTAAATTATCGGATGTACGGGCACAACGTTTGCTTGAACAGGGGGTTAATTATACTCAAGCTGACCGCATTGAAATGCTCAATATTATTGCTGATCAGCTTTCACACGTTCTAGGACGCTATAGAACACTGGCGCAAAAAGGACAAATTGAGCTCTCGGTCACGCCTTATGCACATCCTATTATGCCGCTTCTACTGGATTTAAATACCACGCATGAAGCGATGCCAACAGCGCCATTACCTGAACTGTCGGCTTATCCCGATGGCGAGGCGCGAGTCATTTGGCATTTGCAAAAAGGCGTGCAAGTTTTTAAACGCTTTTTTGGTTTTGAACCTAAGGGTTGCTGGCCTTCTGAAGGCGCTATTAGTGAAGAAACACTGAAAATTTTAGATAATTTTGGCTTTCAATGGGCGGCAAGTGGCGGCTCAGTACTAGGAAACAGTTTACACTGTAGCGAAAATACGCGCCCTGAAAGTACTTATCACCCTTTTGTGCTCAAAAATAGTAAGCTGAATTGTTTTTTTCGTGATGATGGTCTATCTGATTTAATTGGTTTTCAATATTCAAAGTGGCATGGAGATGATGCCGTAAGTGATTTAATTAACCATTTAGAAACCATCGCTGATCAAAACATTCCTGATGCCGTTGTTTCCATCATTATGGATGGCGAGAATGCGTGGGAGTATTTTCCTGAAAATGGTATTTACTTTTTAAGTGCGCTCTATAAACGATTAAGTCATCACCCCAAAATTCAACTGACCACATTTTCAGAATGTATCAATGAGAAAGTGGAAGCTAAACCCTTGAACAAACTCGTCGCGGGGAGTTGGGTATATGGTACATTTTCCACTTGGATTGGCGATACCGATAAAAATCGTGGCTGGGACATGCTGGGCGATGCCAAGAAAATGTTTGATCGTGTGATGAAAAACACGGTAGATATGGATGCGGTGTTGCATGAAAAAGCGACCACGCAACTTGCAGTTTGTGAGGGCTCGGATTGGTTTTGGTGGTTTGGTGATTACAATCCTAACGATGCGGTCAGTAGTTTTGAAAAACAATTCCGCTTAAATTTGGCAAATTTGTATTACTTGCTTGGTGAGCAGCCGCCTGCTTATTTATCCCTTTCTTTCACTCAAGGTTCAGGTTCACCCGCAATGGGGGGCACCATGCGCCACGGAACAGAGCAGTAAGCGGACGCGTAATATGAAAGCCAATATCAATCAACGTCGTGCGGGTGTTTTGTTGCATATTACCTCTCTACCTAGTCGAGATTTGGGGAAAGATGCTTACGCTTTTGTCGATTTCCTGCATGAATGCGGGGCGAGTGTGTGGCAAGTGTTACCTTTGGGGCTCACACATGAAGATAATTCGCCTTATCAATCGTTATCAGCGCACGCAGGCAATGTCGATTTAATCAACCTCAATTATTTGGTAACACAAGGTTGGCTCACAGAAACAGAGTGCTGCAAACCAAATATGTGTCATCGAAATAGCCATTTTTGGCGTCGTTGCTTATTTTCAAAAGCATTTGATCATTTTCAGCAAAATGCCTCACATGAAGAAAAAGACGCTTTTGCAACCTTTTGCCAAACCAATCATTTTTGGTTAGCGGATTTTGCACTATTTAGTGTTTTGCGCGAAAAATTCAATCAACAAAGCTGGAATACATGGCCTATTGAATTTAAAAATCGCAATATTGCCGCATTAAACGATATTCGATTCTTCTCTCAAGCAGCAATAAATACGGTTAAATTTGAGCAATATATTTTTTTCAAACAATGGACAGCATTAAAGCGTTATGCCAACGAACGCGGTATCTTGTTATTTGGTGATTTACCTATTTTTGTTTCCTATGACAGCGTTGATGTGTGGGCAAATCGAAAAGTATTTAAATTAAACGACGAAGGCGCCATGTCGGTTGTGGCAGGCGTGCCCCCTGATTATTTTTCGCAAACGGGTCAGCGATGGGGAAATCCGCATTATGATTGGAACTACTTGCAATCAACGGGATTTAATTGGTGGCTTGATCGTATGCAAACGCAAACCGCCTTATTTGATATTGTCCGAATAGATCATTTTCGCGGACTCGAAGCCGCATGGGAAATTCCAGCAGATGAACCCACTGCGATAAATGGTCAGTGGGTGAAAGCGAGTGGCGAAGCATTATTGAGTGCTATTTACATGAAATTTCAAGATATTGCACTTGTCGCTGAAGATTTGGGTGTGATTACCCCTGAAGTGGACGCGTTAAGAGCGAAATTTAATTTAGCTGGAATGAAAATTTTGCAGTTTGCCTTTAGCGGTGAATCCGATAATCCGTATCTACCAGAGAATCATACCGTCAATAGCGTTGTTTATACTGGAACACACGATAACGATACAACAGTCGGTTGGCTACATTCGCTCACCCCAGAGCAACGCGCATACATTAGTGGAAAACTGAATGTAGACGAAAACGACATTCCTTCCGCGCTGATTAAATGTACATTAGCCTCTATTGCTGAACTGGCTATTATTCCAATGCAAGATATTTTAGAACTCGACGGTACACATCGCATGAATACCCCTGGAACAACGGAACATAATTGGCAGTGGCATTTTCAATGGAAACAGATATCAAATAAATACGTTACGCAGTTTACAAAACTCATTGAACAAACACATCGCCAATGTCGAAAAAATGTGACTCAATGTTGATTTCTACGGATAGCATAGTTATCGTTTAACTATAGTATTCAACCATTACATAAATTACCTTTATATTTCATAATGCTAAACTCTTTTTTTGTTTTATTATTTTCTTTTCTATATCCAGCCAGTGTATTTGCTGCGGATGACTCTGTTTTCAATTCAATAGATTTAACGCAACATACTGTCGGGTACATTGCATTAATTTCGTTTGTCGGTGCGTATTTTTTAGCAATTACCGAAGAAATT
Organism: Methylococcaceae bacterium; assembly: GCA_900299045.1. GTDB lineage: Bacteria > Pseudomonadota > Gammaproteobacteria > Methylococcales > Methylomonadaceae > UBA10906. The sequence continues at coordinate 1,316 of OMIH01000016.1, read as the reverse complement.
ACCGAATTGCGCAAATCCAAACCGATGGTATTAGCAGCAAGCGTCATTTGGATTGCCATTGCCGCCTTTTATGTTGGTTTGGGTACACAAGAACAAGCAGGCATTGCATTTCGCGCATCCCTTGAAGGTTACGCAGAACTTTTTCTGTTCATTATGGTATCTATGACTTATTTGAATGCCATGGAAGATAGAGGTGTTTTTGAAAATTTGCGTGTTTGGCTACTCAGTAAACATTTTACTTATCGTCAATTGTTTTGGATTACGGGCATTCAAGCATTTTTTATTTCATCGGTTTGCAATAACTTAACCACCGCGCTACTCATGGGGTCGGTTATTTTAGCCATGGGGAAAAATAATCGAAATTTTGTCACCTTAGCCTGTATTAACGTAGTCGTTGCAGCCAATGCGGGGGGGTCGTTTAGTCCATTTGGTGATATCACAACGCTACTAGTATGGCAAAAAGGGGTAGTTCCTTTTGCGGATTTCTTTTCACTACTTCTGCCTGCGATTGTCAATTTTGCTCTACCAGCAGCGATTATGAGTATCTGGATTCAACGCGAGCGCCCAGAAGCGGTTGAAGAAGTCCGAGAAATTAAACGCGGTGGCATCACCATTATTGTTTTATTTTGACTGACCATTGTGACAGCAACGTGCTTTGAAAATTTCTTTAGTTTACCCCCAGCCGCTGGCATGATGCTTGGTTTAACCTATTTACAATTTTTTAGTTTTTATCTGCAAAAAACCAATAAGCATGGCGATGTGCAAAGCATTCAACACGCTGTCAATTTAGAAGAACCACTTTACTCCATTGATGAAAAACACGAAGAATTTGATGTCTTTAAAAAAGTAGCCAACTTAGAATGGGATACACTTTTATTTTTTTATGGCGTTATGATTTGTGTAAGCGGTCTGAGCTTTATTGGCTATTTAGATTTAACTTCACACTACCTGTACGGTGAAAATAATCCCACTATTGCGAACATATTAGTAGGCATTGCGTCTGCTTTTGTAGATAACGGCACCATTATGCTGGCGGTTCTCACCATGGCGCCTGATATTTCACAGGGACAATGGTTACTTGTGACATTAACTGCGGGCGTAGGCGGTAGTTTACTTGCGGTGGGAAGTGCTGCGGGCGTGGGTTTAATGGGGCAAGCAAAAGGCATTTATACCTTTACTAGCCATTTGAAATGGACACCCGTGATTGCATTGGGTTATGCCGCTAGTATCTTTTTGCATTTTGCCATGAATGGGCGCTATTTTTAATAATAACGCTACGTTGACTTTAACTAATGAATGGTACGCCCGAGCGGATT
>OMIH01000015.1 GCA_900299045.1 Methylococcaceae bacterium | reverse complement strand
GTATCGTCGGCAGCGTCAGATGTGTATAAGAGACAGGATATACACATTCAGTGCGGCACTTTTTAATCCAGCATAGCCTGACATAACTGCCACTCCGGCATCGCTAATGACAGCTGTATTGCCTTTTTGAGCCGCAATTTTACTCAATGCGATGGCTTTTGCGCACGCATTTGCACAGGCTAAGGGGACAATAGTGGCTTCTTTTAAGGTATGCTGGATAGCTGCGCTGCGTGCTGTTTTTTGCTCATCCGTGTCTTTAGGTAACGCATACGTTGCCATTAACGCATTAAAAATATCTACATCCGCTTTAATCATAGCGGTTAATTGTTCTCTTAATATTTCTGATTGATTTAACAAATCTTTCATATCCTGTTCAACTTCAGCATAGTTGGGTTTGCCGATAGTTAAATTACACACCATACTAGTGAGTGCAGCGGATTGAGCGCCCATTAAGGCGGAGGCGCTACCACCGCCAGGTGTTGCATTTTTGCTTGCTAACGTGTCTAAATAAAGCTGTAGAGAGCTATCTTTGATTTGGGTCATGTTAAAAAAGGTAAAGTGAGTAGTTAAAAATAATGTAATTAAGACAATGATCGCGTGCGGTTGGCCTTTCCTCAATACAGCCAATTTTGCTATCATAGCGCGTAACATACCGCAGAATTGGTTTACTGCGAAGGACTTTCGCTGTTCATTTTCTCAACTTATGACAATTCCATCTATTGTAATTTTCACCGATGATCCCGGTTGGCACGGAAAACAACTCAGGCAAGCATTTGAAGTATTCGGTTTTCAAAGCCTTTTTGTGTCACTTAGCGAGTGCAGGTTAGATTTATCACATCAAAACAGATCACCTATTTTTATTCCTCAATTTGAAAAAACGTTGCCTTCAGCGGCATTTGTTCGCGGTGTACCAGGTGGATCGCTTGAAGAAGTGACGCTTTATTTGGACTTTTTGCATGGTTTGAAGATTTTAGGCATTCCTGTTTATAACGACGCTCATGCTATCGAACGTAGCGTTGATAAAGCAATGACGAGTTTTTTATTGCATCATGCGCAGTTGCCAACGCCTAAAACGTGGGTATTACGCACTCGTGACGAGGTATTTCGTTTGGCGCGTGAAGAGTTGGCAGCAGGACACTTTTTAATTAGTAAACCGTTATTTGGTTCGCAAGGTGAAGGCATTCGTCGTATTGAAAAATTGACGGATATCCCTTGGATTACAAGCAGTCATGGTGTTTATTATTTGCAGCGTTTTATTTCTTGTATCGGTGAGGGGTTTTCGGACTATCGTGTTTTTGTGATTAATGGTCAAGCGATTGCCACCATGCGTCGCTGTGGAAAGTCATGGCTTAATAATGTGGCAAAAGGCGCGAGTTGCGAGCGAGTGGCGTTAAATTCGGACATGAATGAACTAGCAATTAAAGCTACAACGCTACTAAAGATGGATTATGCGGGTGTTGATATTATTGAAGACTGTGATGGGCAGTTAAATGTCATTGAAGTCAATAGCGTACCGGCATGGAAGGGACTTGAAAGCGTATTTGATGGTAATATCGCACAATTGCTCGCCCAAGACTTAATCAATCGACATATTTTAAAAAATCATGAACACATTGCTCACAAATCAACTTGAATCATTTTATATACAAGCATGCGAAATTGAATTGCAAGCGTTTAAACCAGGTAATGTGAGTATCTATTCAGAGGGGCATGATATGACGGTGGATGATTTTCGTCGTAGTGCGAAGGTGAGTGCGCCGCCGTTGTGTAAGAAACAGTATTCGCTTGGCGAAAAAATTTTTTATGCAGTCAAGGCGACACGCGATGCGGTAGGGTGCAATACCAATTTAGGGATTATTTTGTTGTGTGCACCGCTAGTGCATGCTGTACAAAGCTATCCCCATGAAACCTTACGCGTTGCCCTTTCTAGTGTGTTAAATAATACAACAATTGACGATGCAAATTGGGCGTTTCGCGCAATTGCGTTAGCATCACCTGCCGGAATGGGGACAGTCGAAGAGCAAGATATCACGCAACACGCCACAGTCACCCTACAGACCGCTATGCGTATGGCTTGCGAAAAAGACAGAGTGGCTTTGCAATACATTACCAATTATAAAGATATTTTCGATTTAGGTGTTTTGAGTTATACTAATCACTTCAATCGGTGGGGTAAGCAGAGTTGGGCAGCAGTTGCAGTGTATGCAGACTTGTTGAGTCAATTTCCTGATAGTCATATCGAGAGAAAATTTGGGAGTCGGTACTCTGCAGGGATCAGTACAATGATGCGTGGGCTTTGTGAAAAGCTACACAGTGTTGATACCCTTGAACAGGTTAAGCCATTGCTCTATCAGATGGATGATGAACTCAAATCGCAAGGTTTGAATCCAGGTACTTCAGCTGATTTGACGGTGGCAACAGTATTAGCCGTATTTTTAGAATGTTCTCTCTATGCGTAGAGACAAATCGGAGACATGAGAAATGTCCGTATTAAATTCAGTTTTATCATTTTTTTGTTCTAAGGAGAAAAATAGCATGGCAAAAATCAATAACTTGCGCGTTGGTGAATCATTGGTTGGCGACGGCAACGAAATCGCACACATCGATTTAATTATTGGACCACGTGGTAGCGCAGCTGAATCAGCTTTCGCAAACGCGTTAACCAACAACAAAGACGGCTTCTCAACTTTATTAGCTGTTGTTGCACCTAACTTGATGGTTAAACCAGCAACCATTTTATTTAACAAAGTAACTATCAAAGGTTCTAAACAAGCTGTTCAAATGTTTGGTCCTGCACAACGTGCTGTTGCTATGGCTATTGCTGATTCAGTTGAAGACGGCACAATTCCAGCTGACGAAGCTGATGATTTGTTCGTATCAGTTGGTGTATTCATTCACTGGTTAGCTGAAGACGACGCGAAAATCGAAGAATTCAACTACAAAGCAACTAAAGAAGCATTGGCTCGCGCTGTTGCTGGCACACCAACTGCAAAAGAAGTTGTTGCTGCCAAAAAAGAAGCAAAACACCCATTTGCTGCAAACAACGTTTAATTTTCCTTAGACCTTTTGGTTTAACGCGAATAAGCAAAAAATACCTCAGCTTGCTGGGGTATTTTTTTGTTCAAAGTTTAAGTCTTCTGCGCTAATTGCGCCTAAATGAAACGCGCTTGCTAACAAAATCGCTTTTACATTATATTTTTCTAAAACAGCAATATCATTCATATTGCGCACCCCCCCTGCGGCAATAAATTGTCTGTGTGGATACGCTTCACTAAAATATTGGAGTTCTTTGCTTGCAACGCCTTGTGCGCTTCCTACTCGTGCTAGTGTCATAAGAATAACATCGTTAGGCCAATAGTTAGATTCTTGCCAGAGTACCGTTTCTCCGAGCATTTCACCATGTGCGCCATAATCTAACGACAAAATACATTGATGATGAAATTGAGCGAGATAAGACGCGCTGTTTTTGTTTATATATTCGCTACCTAAAACCGGTATGTAATTTCGTGGAAACGCTTGTGGCTCGATATAGCCAGCATCAATCCAAAACGTTACCTTAGGAAACTCTTTGAGGATGTGATGAATAATTTCTGTGTTATTGCCCGTTTTTGTAATGGCGTTTAAATCTGCAATATATAGCGTGTCAAAAGGATGTAATGCTAAAAGTCCATTTAAGACGCTATCAATATCGGGGTGTTTAGATAAGACACTCTGTATTGGCGCGTAATGGTCACGTTGCCCATATTTTGCATGGACGACGACGCCATCTTTCAAGTCAATCACCGGAATAAGTTTTATTGAAGCCATTGTGTGAGGGTGCTGATTAAAAAATTGTTTCAATTATCCCATGTCTAACTCGCTATAATGCCATTTTTTTGATTGATTCACGTTTAGGGACACATGCTTAAAAAACTGGCTAGCCAAACCGCTATTTACGGTCTTAGTAGTATTATTGGACGATTTCTCAATTATTTACTCGTTCCGCTTTACACCTATTATTTTACAGCAGCGCAATACGGTGTCGTGTCCGAATTTTATGCGTATTCGGGATTTTTATCTGTTTTTCTCTTATTTGGTTTTGAAACGGGGTATTTTCGCTTTCGTAGCGATCATCCAAAGGCGTACTCTACCGCATTGAGTTTCATTTTAGTGCTTAATGTCAGTATGGCACTGCTACTGTTGACGTTTAATGGCGTGATTTCAAACGCACTACATTACAAAACGCACCCAGAATATGTTATCTGCTTTGCTTTAATTTTGAGTGCAGACGCATTAGCGGCATTGCCTTTTGCAAAACTTCGGGTGGAAAATCGCGCACTACGTTTTGCGGGAATTAAAATAATTGAAATTTTACTGACGGTGGCATTAAGCCTATTTTTTATTGTCATTTGTCCCGCACTACAAGAGCAAAATATTGCATGGCTGCCTTATGTTTATCATGCAGACATCGGTGTGGGGTATATTTTTTTAGCCAATTTGATTGCTAGTGCAAGTAAATTTTTATTTTTAACTCCGCAATTAAAGGCAATTAGCGCGGGCTTTGATTGGTTACTTTTCAAAAAAATGGCAAGATACTCACTGCCCATTGTAGTCATCAGTTTTGCGGGTATTATTAACGAAATGCTCGATCGAGCATTACTCAAATATTTGCTTCCTTATGACAACGCAACTAATTTGGCACAATTGGGTATTTATAGTGCGTGCTATAAATTATCCATTTTAATGACGCTCTTTATTCAAGCTTTTCGTTACGCGGTCGAGCCATTTTTCTTTTCCTATTCTAAAAAAAGCGATGCAACGCTTATGTACGCTCGCATCCTGCATTATTTCACCATTTTTTGTGTTTTTATTTTTTTACTTGTGACGCTTTATTTAGATTTTTTCAAGTATTTTATTGGTGAAGAGTTTCGAGCGGGTTTAAAGATTGTTCCGATTTTGTTGTTGGCAAATTTATTTTTAGGTATTTATGTCAATTTATCTATTTGGTACAAGCTGAGTGATCGAACGCTCATGGGGGCGGGTGTGTCATTCTTTGGTGCTGGATTGACTATTGCTTTAAATATTTATTGGATTCCTGTTTACAGCTACATGGGCAGTGCGTATGCAACGCTTATTTGTTATGCCGCCATGGCGGCTTTGTCTTATGCACTAGGGCAAAAATATTATCCCGTGGCGTATGATATGAAAAGTCTGCTGGGCTATATAGGGCTTGGAGTTGGTTTATATTTTGCTAGTACAGAGTTACAACCGCTACTGCGCTGGCAATCGGGATGCCTAGCAAGTGCGTTAATGTTATTATATGTGTTAATTACGCTACTTTTTGAACTTCGCCAATCACGAATTTCAAGATTAAAACTTCAAGGATAACAATGACTAAAAATGCACAGCACTTAATTTGGATTGATTTGGAGATGACAGGACTCAATCCTGAAGTTGATGTGATCATTGAAATAGCCACAATAGTGACTGATAAAGAGTTGAATATTCTCGCGCAAGGACCTGTGCTGGCAATTCATCAATCTGACGATATTTTGGCAGCGATGGATGACTGGAATCAAGAGCATCATGGAAAATCGGGATTAATTGAACGCGTTAGACGCTCAACGGTGAGTACGCAAGAAGCAGAAAAAGCGACTGTCGATTTTATATCTCAGTGGCTTGATATAGGAATCTCACCTATTTGTGGCAATAGCGTTGGGCAAGATAGACGTTTTTTAGTGCGTTATATGCCAACACTCGAGGAATTTTTCCATTACCGCAGCATTGATGTTTCAACGTTAAAAGAATTAGCGGCACGCTGGGCACCAGAGGTCAAAGCCGGCTTTAGTAAAGAATCATCGCATCAAGCACTCGATGATATTATTGAATCCATTGAGGAATTACGCTATTACCGTCAACATTTAATGAAATTTTAACGCATGAATCAGTTAATGGTCATTGCGATTGGTGGCGCGTTTGGGGCGGTGATGCGGTTTTTAGTGTCTACAGGTCTTTATCAGTGGATTGGGCGCGGTTTTCCTTATGGTACATTACTGGTTAATGTCATTGGGTCGTTTTTGATTGGACTGCTGAGTGAAACACTGGTACTACAGCGCGTAACCGTTGCACTGGATTATCGAGCCGCTATTTTAGTGGGATTTATTGGCGCGTTCACGACGTTTTCGACGTTTTCACTTGAAACCTTTTATTTACTTGAGCAAGAACAGTTTAGCAAAGCCGCGTTAAATGTTGTGGTTAGCGTGAGTAGTTGCTTAGTGGCGGTGTGGATTGGCTTGCTTTGTGGGCGTGGATTATTTTGGTATAGCAATGGCGTGTTGCATTTACCCAATAGTGCGATTCCTTACGGCATGATGGCAATCAATTCAATAGGGGCGTTTCTTATCGGGATTGTTGCCGCCTTTTTGTTGCAAAAAATTGCACTACCCATTGAGCAACGAGCGACGTTGCTGATTTTGCTCATTGGAGTGTATTTAACGCTTTCAGGTTTATATTTAATTTTATTTCTCATTGAGCATGGTTTTGCGTTTGATACGCAAATGTATTTCATGTTGACACTGTTTGTTGCTAATAGCGTTTTATGTAGCGGTTCAATTGGACTGGGGCTCGTGCTTGGTAAACAATTTTAGTGGTTAGCAGCCAAAATATAGGCAATAACAGTGCTTCTTTATTTTTTATTTTCATAAGGTATTTTTTTATGTTAGACCCCCATTTATTTAGAAATGAGTTGGATTTTGTGACGGTGCAATTAAAAAAACGTCATTTTGCCTTTAATCCAGAAAATTACAGCGAACTTGAGGCACGTCGTAAATTGGTTCAAACCAAAACGCAAGAACTCCAAAATGCGCGTAACTCAAGTTCAAAGACCATTGGTCAAGCCAAAGCGAAAGGTGAGGATGTACAAGGATTACTTGATCAAGTTGCGCATTTAGGGGAAGAGTTAAAAACAGCTGAAACCGAGTTGATCGTCATTCAAAGTGAACTCGATGCTTTAATGGCGGGCATTCCTAATTTGCTTGATTTATCGGTTCCCGAAGGTAAAGATGAGAACGAGAATGTTGAAGTGAGTCGCTGGGGCAGTGCTCCTCAATTTGATTTTGATGTGAAAGATCATGTGGATTTGGGCACAGCGCGTCATTTACTGGATTTTGAATTAGGTGCAAAAATTACCGGTTCACGTTTTGTTGTGTTAAACGGTCAATTAGCGCGTCTGCAACGGGCATTGATTCAATTTATGCTCGATACGCACAGCAGTGAGAATGGTTATCAAGAAACTTATGTACCTTATTTGGTGAATACAGACAGTTTGCGCGGTACAGGGCAACTACCAAAATTTGAAGCCGATTTATTTAAAGCAAGTGAAAATCCCGCGTTGTATTTGATTCCGACGGCAGAAGTGCCTGTTACAAATATTGTTCGTGATGTGATTTTGGATGAAAAAATTTTACCACTGAAATTCGTTTGCCACAGTCCGTGTTTTCGCAGTGAAGCGGGTGCGTATGGACGAGATGTACGCGGTATGATTCGTCAACATCAGTTTGAAAAAGTGGAAATTGTTCAAATCACAAAACCTGACGATTCCGCAAAGGCGCATGAAGAATTAACGTTGCACGCTGAGATGATTTTACAAAAATTAAAATTGCCGTACCGTAAAATGTTGCTATGCGCTGGCGATACTGGTTTTTCGTCGAGTAAAACGTATGATTTAGAAGTCTGGTTGCCTGGGCAAAATGCGTATCGTGAAATTTCATCGTGCAGTAATTTTAGAGATTTTCAAGCGCGTCGTCTGCAAGCACGGTGGCGTAATCCACAAACGGGCAAACCTGAGTTAGTGCATACGCTCAACGGTTCAGGTCTTGCGGCAGGGCGTACACTTATTGCAGTCATGGAAAATTATCAAGATGCACAAGGTCGCATTCATATTCCAGAGGTTTTATTACCTTATATGGGCGGTTTGACGATTATTGAATAATTTTTTATTCACAGCATGAAAAAATCCCAATTTACTTTTAAGTAGGTTGGGATTTTTGTGTGTTTTGACTGAAATTTGGCGCGTTGAGTGCGTAAAAGAATCTTTAAGATAAATAGGTTGACTATGCCTCAAGGATAGATGGTTCGGTGAAAATGGCGCCAAATTTCAGTCAAAACACACAAAAATCCCAACCTACTTAAAAGT
>OMIH01000014.1 GCA_900299045.1 Methylococcaceae bacterium | reverse complement strand
TAGTCGAGCATGATAGCCAAGGCAATCTCACCGCGCGAGTCTCCTCTTTTTTGTGGAAGCATGTCGCCGATGATGTCAGTGCTAAATTTAATGCCGCGACGGGATTGGATTTACATAGTGGCATTAAAGTCATGTTGCTAGCCAAACCCGACCATCATCTCTCGCATGGCATTCGATTAACCATTCAAGATATTGACCCTAGCTACACGCTTGGGGATATTGAAGCGAAACTACGGGCTATTCGCACCACACTCAAGCAAGAAGGTTTATTGCATCGCAATAAACAGTTGCCAACCCCAAAAGATTTTTGCTGCATTGCGGTCATTAGTCCCGACAATGCCGCAGGACTTGGGGATTTTAAGCAAGATGCTGATCGTTTAAATGAAGCGGGGCTATGCTTATTTGAGTATTTCGTGGCGAAGTTTCAAGGCGTGGATGCACCAAAGGAAATCAGTGCGTGTTTGCGCAAAATCTATGCGCTTCAACAAGAGGATGCGCCTTATGATGCAATCTGTATTATTCGAGGAGGTGGTTCGGTAACAGATTTGTATTGGCTTAACGAAGTGGAACTTGCGCGGGTACTTTGTCAAAGTCCCATTCCGGTTTTTACGGGAATAGGGCACGAGCGCGATAATACGATGCTTGATGAAATTGCCCATAGTCGCTTTGACACGCCGTCAAAAGTGATTGCACATATTCGTGAATCGCTTTGTCATCAAGCTCGTGAAGCCGAAGCGAATTATCAACGCATTATGCGCAGTGCCATGCAGCAACTAAACACGGCGCAATATCAACTTGAGCAATTTGCCACAAGTGTTGAACCTACGGTATTGCGTTTGCTCAGTGAAAGTGAAGTACGGGCAGACCAATCGATGCAACTCATCGAATCCAAATTACATACTGCTTTGCTCAACGCTCAGGCGCAACTGGAACAAGTCAATCTGCGTATCCTCAGTGAGATAACGCAACAACTTGATCGCACGACTACTCAGATAACTCAAACCTACCACAACTTAATCAATAGTGCAGATTACCAGCTCAAGCAAGCTACGCAACAGGTTGAAGCACTTGGTAAAGAAATTCTGGGGGTATCGCCTAAAGCCACTCTTCAGCGTGGCTTTGCCATGATACGCAGTGAAGAAGGTATTCCCATCAGCTCAGTGCATCAAGCCAAGCTACACACAAGGTTAACTATTGAATTTCGTGATGGAAGTTTAATTGCCAAGCCCAGTAAAATTAATGCCAAAAAGGAAAAAGTATGAGTGAAGAAGCCGATTCGTATAAGCACAATTACGCCATTCTCGTTGAGATTGCTAACACGTTAAGAACACAGCAAGAACCCGATATTGATGCACTCATTCCGATGGTGGAAAAAGCCACCGCTGCTTATAAAGTTTGTAAGAGTCGTATTGAAGCGGTAAAAGAAACGTTCTTAGAAAATTATCCACAAAGCGATGGGGGCGGGAATCAATGAATCGACGCCTTTTTGAACATATACGCCATCAGTTTCGTTTAAATTTATACGGCATTCATGGTGTGCCGCATTGGGCACGCGTTCAGTATTTTGGATTGAAAATAGGGAAGAAGGAAAACGCACGCCTTGATGTGGTAAGGTTATTTGCTCTGCTGCATGATTCTCAACGTCTGTCAGATAAGTATGACCCCGAGCATGGGAATCGGGCAGTAGTCTTTGCCCATGAGATACGCGGTGAATTCTTTGATTTGGATGATCAGGGGTTTGACCTACTTTGTGAAGCACTCGCTGAACATAGTAATGGACTCACTAAAGCCGATATTACGGTGCAAACGTGCTGGGATGCCGATAGACTGGATTTAGGGCGTATTGGTGTTTATCCAAATGAGAAGTTTCTGTGTACAAACACGGCTAAAGATCCTGCCTTTATTCACCGAGCATGGGCAATGACTCATTAGCGAAAAATTCTTTAAATCAATCTGAGTGAATTGCGCATGAAAGGGGAATCAACAAATTGCCCTCCGTTACGCGACACTTAAATTCAAAGCGCAGCAAATTCGATTGCGCTTCGCGGCTTAAATTTGCTTTGCATTAGCTAATGCAAGCACATAGTCTTTTATTTTCAATATATTAAAAGCAAAATAAAAAGTTTAGTACCTAAAAAAGATTTGTTCCTCTACATTCATATCGCTAACGATATGGCTGATTTGAATGATAACCATGCTTAATATTTCTTGGCTGTTACTACAATACACCCTACTCGCAAAATTTCCATTGCACCAACAATGTGCCAAATAATTTAATTTGCACCAACAATGTGCTTTTTAAAATAAACACATTTATATTAAGCTTGCTTTTATGAAAGCAACTTTTTTCAAAAATTCATTAACACATTGTTTTTTATAATACAAAAAAATAAAAACAGCATAAAACACAAATTGGCATTGGATTTGCTGAAGTTAAATTAACATCCCAACGTAGGGATCTAAAAATACCGCTCACCGATGAGCAACACAGACAAAGGCGTCTGTCGTACATGGCTTTAGCCGTGCAACGATAGACGCCTTTTTTAATTTCTACACTTTCTAGGATATTTAAGATGACATTTATCAGCATTCCCAAAAAAGGCTTATTAGCACTATCTATTTTATTCGCTTTTTCATCGAGCGCGTATGCAGCAGGCAAACTCGAAAAAGAAGATTTGAAATTTGGTTTTATTAAACTCACTGATATGGCACCGCTCGCCATCGCAGTTGAAAAAGGTTTTTTTGAGCAAGAAGGTTTATTTGTCCAACTTGAAGCACAAGCTAACTGGAAAGTAGTCATGGATCGCGTGGTAAACGGTGAACTTGATGGTTCACACATGCTGGCAGCAGCACCACTAGGCTCAAGCATTGGCTATGGCAATCAAGCAGATATCATAACGGCTTTTAGTTTAGGAGTTAACGGTAGTGCAATTACTGTTTCCAATGATGTATGGAAAAAAATGAAAACGAATGTACCAATTGAAAATGGAAAACCGGTCCATCCCATTAAAGCTGATACGCATCAACCCAATCAAGGCACCACATTTAGGTTGTTATTTCCATTATCCTGTTTTTGATGATACTAGACTGGGTAGCGTTCAATTTACTTTTTTGGATTAAGTGCATATTTAAGCGCGATAACAATGGTTATTGCGAGCGCGATGGCTTTATCAAAATCGGTAATTAATTCCATTTTTCATGCCTGTCATTATTTCTAAAAAGCTATAGATTATATAAGCGTCGCAATGAAGCGTCTATGTGTTTTCAATTGCAGTGTGCAGAGAAACATGAAAAATTTGTATTGTTAGCAAATTTATGTGGTAAATTATCCCACATATTGTATTTTCTCTCCCTCTCAAAATAATGAATATGAAAAAAACACTCACTTTTTTATTGTGCGTGATATCGCCGATTTCTATGGCAATTGACATTGGTGCAAATGTCCCGCAATGTAATTTAAGCGGTTTATCAAACAATACGCCACACACTCTCTCAAAAATAGGCAAAGTAGTTTATGTCGATTTTTGGGCATCTTGGTGTGCCCCATGCGCGAAGTCGATGCCTTTTTTAAATGAACTCCATGAGCAATTCAATTCAAAAGGTCTTGAAATTGTGGGAATTGATGTGGATGACGAGAAAACCGACGGTTTGACGTTTTTAGAAAAAGTACCTGTTGTTTTCCCTACGGTCACCAATCCTGATGGACAATGTGCCGCCGCGTTTGGTGTTCAAACTATGCCGTCAAGTTATCTTATTGATAGAAAAGGAAAACTGCGTTATATCGAGTTAGGGTTTTTTAGTGAAAATAAAAATGACATTCGCCAAAAAGTAGAAAAATTATTGGCAGAATGACCATGAATTTATGTAAAAGAATGACCGGACATATTTTTTTGTTATCACTATTTTGCCTATTATCGGGATGTCAAACGGTCAATGCGTGGGAACGTGGAAATTTAGCAAAGCCGCAGATGGCGCTGGAAGTTGATCCGCTAACGTCAGCATTAACGTCGCACACATTTAGCTCAAAAGAAGCCGCCTCCGGTGGTTATGGTGTTGGAGGAGGTGGTTGTGGATGTAACTAGCCAATCGCAATTATTCAATACCTTGACGGCAGCGGCGCTTGCACTGTTGAGTGTTGCGCCACCCATTCAAGCCGCTCAAGCAGACTATGCCGATGTGAATTCGCAATTTAGCCGCTATGAGGAAGGCGGTGGGCGAATGAAAATTGATATTTATCAAGCCTTAGCATTACTTCCTTTTACAGATCGTCTAAATTTCAACGTGAATGGCGTTAAGGATATTGTGACGGGAGCGTCACCGGTGGCGAATACACCTAAATTAAATGGTAAGCCTTATCAAATGCTATCGGGAGCGTCTATTAAAGATGAGAGAGATTCTGTTGATGGAACGCTAAGTTATCAGCATGAAAATGGGATAGTCAGTTTGGGCGGTGGGCGTTCAAGTGAAAACGATTATGAATCAAATTTTTTTAATATAGATTCGCGTCTTGATTTTAATCAAAAAATGACCACGCTTGAAACAGGCTATGGATTTTCATCAGATAAAGTCTGGGCGATTGACCATTGTCCGCCTCATTGCTTATCTGATAATGCGAGTTTATCAAGTGCCTCCTCTGAAACAACGTTATCTTTAGATTCTAATTCGCCCAGTACATTGTCAGAAACAACACTGAGTGCAGCAAATTCAGACTTGTCTAGTGCATCACTTGGAACAACGAATACCGTAACATCAACGACATACAAACGCCCTGATGTAGGTGGTGACAAGGTGACTCATCAAGGTCTTTTAGGTGTAACACAAATTTTAGATAAAGATTCATTGGTACAAGCTAATTTAACCTATACCTACAATGGCGGTTATTTATCAGATCCCTATAAAGCCGTTTATGCCTCATGGGCAACCGTGCCTTATCCCATTTACGGTGGTACTTTTATTCATGATGCACGCCCGTCAAATCGCAATCGAATTGCTCTGTTGACGCGCTACGTTCACCACTTTTCAGCATTAAATTCTGCTGCGGTGCATATAGATTATCGTTATTACGTTGACACATGGGGCGTGAATGCACATACATTTGAAGCAACATGGATACAACCTGTGTGGGCAGATTGGAAAATAAGTCCAACTGTGCGTTATTACTCGCAAGGGTCGGCAGATTTTTATCAGCCTTATTTCACCGCGCAACGCGCAGATGGACATTATTCATCGGATTATCGTTTAGCACAATTTGGTGCAATCGGTGGTGGTGTGCAAGTTAGCAAAGATTTTTTCGAGAGGCTGAATCTAGGGTTTGGCATCGATTTTTACGAGCGTAAAAATAATTATGGGTTTAACGGTGGATCGGGAACGAGCGTGGATAATTTTACGTTCTCTATGTACACCGCAAAAATTAACGTTAAATTTTAATATTTCATCGTGACCACGCTTACTTTATTCACCGGGCAGTTTGTATCGATGGGCTCACCTTGCGAATTGCAACTTTATGTAAAAGATAAAGCGCAATTTGAACACGTCGCGCACAATGTGATGAATGATTTAGCGCGTTTAGAAAGTAAATATTCACGCTATCGTGCTGATAGCTTTTTATCGCAAATCAATGAGTGTGCTGCAAAGGGAAAATCGATTGAAGTCGATCCCGAAACGGCACATTTGCTAAATTATGCTCAAACTTGCTACGAACAAAGCGATGGTCTTTTTGATATTACATCGGGAGCATTGCGACGCTGTTGGAATTTCAATGCGGATAAGCCGATTTTACCCAAGCAACAAGACATTGATGCCCTTCTAGCGTTTGTGGGTTGGGATAAGATTGCGTGGGATGGTGCAGTATTGCAT
>OMIH01000013.1 GCA_900299045.1 Methylococcaceae bacterium | reverse complement strand
GCGTATTAAAGAAAAATTGTCATAACATTTTTTATCGACAATTTCGTGAGTTGAAAAGGCAGCTTTCACGCTGCCTTTTTTATTGGCAGCTAATAAAAACACCATGACGCAACATACGCTCTCAGAAAAGCACATCGATCAATTTTTGGACGCCTTGTGGATGGAACAGGGATTGAGTAAAAATACACTCCATGCGTACCGTAGTGATTTGGTCATTTTTCAAACGTGGCTCAATAAAGCGTTACTGCAAGCGCAAGCACGCCATATTAGTGATTTTTTAGCTTATCGTGTTGAAAATGGCGTCAGTGCACGCACCAGCGCACGAATCATTTCGAGTTTACGACGATTTTATGGCTATTTTTTACGCGAGAATCAAATTAGTATCGACCCCACCATTCATATCAGCACGCCACGCACCACGCGCCAGCTGCCGCAAACCTTAACGGAAGATGATGTGGAGCGCTTATTAAATGCGCCAGAAGTCAGTATGCCACGCGGTATACGCGACAAAGCCATGTTTGAAATACTTTACGCAACAGGACTGCGTGTTTCTGAGCTGGTAGATTTAAAGTTCGAGCATTTCAATTTGCGACAAGGCGTGGTGAAAATTATTGGTAAAGGCAATCGAGAACGACTGGTTCCCATTGGTGAAGAAGCCTTGAATTGTCTTGATACCTATTTACATTCGGGGCGCATTTTGCTTTTATCGGGTCGGCAAAGCGATTATATCTTCGTCACGCATCGTGGTACAAATATGACGCGCCATGCGTTTTGGCATATTATTAAACGCTATGCACTCAAAGCGGATATTCAAAAACCGCTATCACCGCACACGCTACGTCATGCATTTGCGACACATTTACTCAATCATGGCGCAGATTTGCGTGTTGTTCAGCTACTGCTAGGTCATGTTGATTTATCGACTACTCAAATTTACACGCACGTCGCTCAAGAGCGTTTGCAAACGCTACACGCGCAATTTCATCCGCGAGGTTAATTTTTATGACACACAATATTCACCCAACCGCCTATATCGCCCCTAACGCGCAAATTGGTGACAACACCCGCATTGGCGCATTTGCTGTCATTGAAAGTGGCGTTAAGATTGGCGCTAATTGCAACATTGGTGCGCATAGCATTATTCAACCCTTCGTTGTGATGGGCGATAACAATACCGTCCATCCACAGGTTGTTTTAGGCGATTTGCCGCAAGATTTACAATTCAACGTAGCAACTGTTACTTATTTACAGATTGGTGATGGCAATGTCTTTCGTGAAGGTTTTACAGCGCATCGTGCGACCAAAGAAAATAGCGCAACAGTCATTGGTTCACATTGCTATTTCATGAACAATAGTCATGTGGCACATGATTGTCATGTTGGCAATAAAACCATTTTTGCTAATAATGTCGCCATTGGTGGTCATGTTGACGTGGGCAATAATGTGTTTATGGGTGGCGGCGTTGTGGCGCATCAATTCTGTCGTATTGGCGCGTTTGCGATTGTGCAGGGCACAACAGGACTCAATATGGACGTTATTCCCTTCACGTTAATTGGTGGACGACCAGCCAAACATTATCGACTAAACAGCGTCGGTTTGCGTCGCGCGGGAATTGTGGGTGAAAATTACGACATTCTATCAAAAGCCTTCCGCCTGCTGCGTACACGCCAATCCATTGATCATCTACCTGAAACGGCCGAATTGAACATACTCAAAGATTTTATCTCCGTGAAATCCAAACGCGGTCTGCACGGATTTGTTGAGCTTTAAATTGACCTTTCATTTACGAAACGCCCCTCTTTTTTCTAACTTGCGCTGAGAATTTATGCCTTTATTACGTTTATCTAACATTTCCATTGCATTTGGCACACACGCATTACTCAAAAATGCTGATTTTCAACTCGATGCCGGTGAGCGTGTAGGGTTACTTGGGCGTAATGGTGAAGGTAAATCCACGCTCATGAAAATTATCGCCAACGATATTCACGCTGACGAAGGCGATATTTGGCGTCAACCCGAACTCAAACTGGCATGGCTCGCGCAGTCACCCGATTTACCCGAAGAGGCGACTATTTACGATGCGGTAGCAGGTGGTCTTGGTGATTTAGGCGAAATTATCGCGCGTTACCATGACTTATCACTCACGATGGATTATGAAGATGAGAAAGCGCTCAACGAATTAGGTAATCTGCAACATGAACTCGAAGCGCGTAACGGTTGGGCATTTCAACAGCGCGTAGAAACCACGTTAAGCCGTTTAAATTTGCCGCCAGATGTTAAAATCAAAGGCTTATCGGGTGGTTGGAAGCGTCGCGTGGATTTAGCGAGGGCGCTGGTTATTGAACCCGAAGTATTACTGCTTGACGAACCTACCAACCATTTGGATTTTGAAAGTATTGCATGGCTTGAAGAACAGGTTTTAGCGTTTCAAGGTGCGGTTTTATTTGTCACGCATGATCGGGCATTTTTGCAAAAGCTCGCCACGCGTATTATTGATTTAGATCGTGGTAATTTGGTATCGTGGCATGGCACTTATGATGATTATTTAACGCGCAAAGCCGCCGCCCTTGAAAATGAAGCCAATCAAAATGCGGAATTTGATAAAAAATTAGCCGAAGAAGAAGCGTGGATTCGCCAAGGTGTGAAAGCGCGACGCACGCGCAATGAAGGTCGTGTTCGTGCGCTTGAGCGGTTGCGTGCAGAGCGCTCTGAGCGTCGCAATACGCAGGGCACCGCCAAAATGGGGCTGGATTCAGGCGAAAAATCCGGTAAAAAAGTAATCGAAGTCACAAATGTAAATTTCAATTACGGCAATCGCACGATTATCGAAAATTTCTCAACGCTTATTCAACGTGGTGACAAAATCGGTCTAATTGGCGCGAATGGTGCGGGTAAATCGACTTTATTAAAATTACTGCTCAAGCAGCTCGACCCTACAAGTGGTAGCGTTGAGCAAGGCACCAAACTCGACATTGCCTACTTCGATCAGTTGCGTGATCAACTTGATCCCAATATGAGCGTTGTGGATACCATTGCGCATGGCAATGATTTTGTCGATATTGCCGGTCAACAGCGTCACGTCATTTCATATTTGGGGGATTTCCTTTTTGCCCCTGCTCGCGCTCGCTCGCCGGTCAAAAGTTTATCAGGTGGTGAAAAAAATCGTTTATTACTCGCGCGACTCTTTACCAAACCTGCCAATTTAATTGTCATGGATGAGCCAACAAACGATTTGGACTTGGAAACGCTTGAGCTACTCGAAACGAAATTAGTAGAATTCGACGGCACATTGCTACTCGTGAGCCATGACCGCGCCTTTTTAGATAATGTAGTCACTAACGTATTCGCGCTCGATGGCACTGGCAACGTGGAAGAATTTGTGGGCGGCTACAGTGATTGGCTTGCCTATCATGAAGCAAGACAAGCCGCCGCGCCTGTCGTCAAAAAAACCGCGCAACCCAAAGTAGAAAAGCTCGCACCAGTAAATACGGGCAATCAAAAAAAGAAATTGTCATTTAAAGAACAGCAAGAACTCAGCAAATTACCTGAATTGATTGCCGAACTCGAAGCCACGCAAGAGCAACTTACCGCGCAAATTAACGATCCCGATTTTTACAAACAACCACAACAAATTGTCAATGATGCGCTGGCAAAATTGCAATCAATCGAACAAAGCATTACACAAAGTTACACACGATGGGATGAATTAGAGGCGAATAGCTGAGTTTTTGTTGCAACTTAGCGTAAAGTCGATTATTCTTCTTAGGTTAAATTAGTCAAAATAACTGGAGAGTTGGTCGAGTGGTCGAAGGCGCACGCCTGGAAAGTGTGTATACGGCAACGTATCGAGGGTTCGAATCCCTCACTCTCCGCCAAATTAGCATCCAACAAGATGCAAAGAAGTTCAATAAACCCGCGAATCTAAAGGTTCAGCGGGTTTTTTATTGTCTGTTAATGTCCAGCAACATCTTCTGATAGGTTTCTAAATATTGGCTAAAAAAATTATCCGTCATCATTACATCAAATTGATTCAATTTTTGTTAAGGAGTACTTAGCGTATCAGCAGAATGGATGAAACCAGTAGCAAAATACATTATATAAAACAAAGTTATTTGACCCTATTCGCCATATCAACGCGTTCTTTGATGCCATACGGTAACGCCAATTGTTAACATAAGTAAAAAGGTAATTCGTAAAAACGTTACAAATAACAATTATTTATCTAAGGTATCATGAACGTTAATGCGAATCAAATGCCAAACGGATTTTATGATAGCTTTGTTTTTAGGCGATTGAGCGTTTATTATTTGAGGTGGTGTTCGCATTTATAGCATCATACAATGTGCGCAATTTAGATATTGCTCGCACTGTTTTAACCCATGTCTATCGCCCAAGCGCAGACATTCCTTTATTTTTAGCCACATAAAACATGATTGATTTAACACAAAACAAAAAAAATAATGTATTCGTCATTTACGGTGGATACACGCAAGAAGCAGCTGTTTCAGTGAGAAGTGGTCATCATATTATCGCCCATTTAGATTCATCATTATTTTCCGTGTATGAAATCACTTTTTTTGAAAAAATGATGGTATGCGTACTCGATGGTAAACGATTCAACATCGACTTAAATACATTTTCTTTCACAACAGATGAGGGTCAAACTATTCACCCCGATTATTGTTTTATTGCGGTGCATGGTGCGCCAGGTGAAAATGGGCAATTGCAATCGTTATTTGAATTGCTCGACATTCCTTATTTTTCAGTGAATTCGAGAATATCAGCATTAACCAATCACAAGTACCATTCCGTGTGTTACGCTAAATCGCATGATGTTTGCGTAGCAAAAAATCATTATATCAATACGCCTAATTATGATATTGAGGCAATATGCGAAAAAATGAATTTTCCTTTCTTTATCAAGGCGTGTAAAAATGGTAGTAGCATTGGCGTGAGTAAAGCTTACACAAAAGAGCAAGCCGATCAACTCATTAAAGAAACGCTGAAGATAGACGATGAAATTATTCTCGAACAAGCGGTGAGTGGGCGAGAGTTTACTATGGGCATTTTCACTTTAGATAATCAAATTATTATTACACCGCCAAGTGAAGAATTGTTGATTGAAAATAATATCGATTTTCTCTCACACGAAAACAAAATTGATAGTACGAAAAATATTACATTAACCGTCGCTAATGTAGACGCATCGCTGCTCGCGAAGATGCAAGATTTCGTGAGAAATATTTATCATATTTTTGGCAATAAAGGCGTTATGCGCCTTGATTTCATTTTAAATCATGAAGATGAACAGCTGTATTTTTTGGAAATTAACACGATTCCCGGTATGTCACCGCAGAGTATTTTTCCAAAAATGTTAGTGGCTGCTGGCATGACGTTTACGCATTTTCTAACGCAAACTATTCATGAAGGCATTCAACAAAATGATGGCGCTAGCTACGCATAAAAAGGGACTTCCGATTCGGTTGTTTCCGACATTCCGCACCAATAAAAAGCGATTTGTGATTTAAAATGTAGCCATACAGAAATTCATAAGAGAGTAAGCCATAAAAACTTCATACAACAGCTACAACTTAGATCATCTC
>OMIH01000012.1 GCA_900299045.1 Methylococcaceae bacterium | reverse complement strand
TTTTCTGGACTATGCCATCTTTTGTACACTCTAGTCCACCGCATTTTGGACAACTCATATGCAACACTATACCCCCAATAAATTTTAGAAGTATAGCTAACTATATATAATTAACAATGCCTAGCATTTTAACGCTAGGCGTGGAACATACAAGCATATTGTTTTGCCTAAACAGCAATGATGATCATCTACATTCATATCAATTTACTCGCCAATAACAAAAAAAAGTGCAAAAATATCAACCGGTAGCATTACATGTTCATTTTTACTCATTTTTTCGCAAATTTCATGTAGAACGCTATCATGACAGAGGTTCTTTACAAGAATAATTATACATTTGAGGTGTTATTATGGAATTAGTGACAACAATGACAGGTTATGAAATGCTGCTACGTTGGGGACACTTGCTTGCAGGTATCACGTGGATTGGTATGCTTTATTATTTTAATTTGGTGCAAGGTGAGTTTTTCAAGGAAGCACAGGCTAACACTAAATCAGAAGCCATTGAAAAATTGGTTCCTCGTGCGTTATTTTGGTTTCGTTATGGCGCGGTTGTAACCTTACTCACGGGGTTGGGGATGTTGGGCTTGCGTGGTGGTGGCGGATCGGTAGATATTTATATTGGCTCGTTACTTGGTATTATCATGTTTAGTAATGTGTGGTTAATTATCTGGCCCAATCAAAAAATTGTGATTGCTTCCACAGCACAAGTTGCACAGGGTCAAGATCCTCTACCAGAAGCAGGTACTGCACTGGCTACAGCAGGTTTAGCATCAAGAACTAACGCACTTTTTTCAATGCCAATGCTATATTTTATGGGAGCATCCTCACATTTTCCGCATGGATTTAATTTTTTTGCATTCGCTATTGCCACATTACTCATTCTCGCACTGGAATATAACGGTGCTTACCCCGCACTCAAACATATTCCCTCTTTAAGCAAGTTGCCTGAAGGCGGAAAGATGGGACCTTACACCAGCATTAAAGGACTTGCACATTGTGGTGTAGGATTAACACTTGTGTTGTTTTTGATTGTGCACTACATCAACTAAAAACGCATAAAGAGGGTGGTCAAAAAAACATTGATCATCCTCCTCAACGTCCGTAGGCGCTGTTGTACTGCTGAGCATCTGCATTTATGCACCCTACCCTATTAAAATAATTAAAATGCTGAAGAATGTGGTGATGATGTTATTTTAATAGAATTTCAAAACCAGCTTGTTCGAAATGTTTGTCTGTTGTAAAAATCGTTGATAACCTTCTTTCGCGTGAGAGAATAATACTACTGCAATCAACTACCCCCCACTCTTTATCTTTCATTTGTTCAAATAAACTAAAACTTTTTCCCATTAAAAAATCGCTAACAGGGACAATCTCCCATCGTTCTGATTCATATATACTGTTGGTAGTGCTAAACAAGTAATGCTCTAAGAAGGCAAAGACTGAAAAATCGTATATTCTGTAATCATTTATAATGATTTGAGGGATTAAGAATGATACGAGAAGTTTGTCCGAAGTGTGGTAGTAAAAAATACAAAAAGAACGGGCATATACACAACGGAAAACAAAATCATCGCTGCAAAGAATGTGGCAGGCAGTTTGTGATAGATTACGAATTCAAAGAAATCAAAGATTTTGAAAAAGAATTGATAAACAAAGCGTTACTTGAAAGAAATTCCCTGCGAGGGATTTGCCGTATTTTTTCAGTGAGTTTAACGTGGTTACTGGGCTATCTTGCCATGTTATATGGTCAAACACCTGATGATTTGGGCTTTAAGATCCCCTTCAAATACAAAAATAGTCAAGTTCAGCTCTTATTTGTTGAAGCGGATGAAATGTGGAGCTTTGTGGGAAACAAGGAAACTAAACAATGGATTTGGCTGGCTATGGACGTTGCAACACGGCAAATCATCGCTTTTCACATCGGCGGACGCGGCAAAGAAGATGCACAACAACTTTGGCAGCAAATCCCTGATGTTTACCGTGAACAAGCCTATTTTTTCACTGATTATTGGAGTGCTTATGCTTGCGTTTTGCCTAAAAATAGGCACTCTGCTGTGGGCAAACATACAGGCTTGACCAATCATATTGAGCGTTTCAATTTGACCATGCGTCAGCGTGTTTCAAGGCTTGTACGTTCTTCGTTATCTTTCTCAAAAAACATTCAAAATCATATCGCCGCCATTAAGTTCTTCCTTTTTCATTACAACTTATCCAAGGCGGCATTACTTGTTTAGCACTACCTGCACGTGTTATTACCTACCAAACAAACTACGTTCAAAAACTAATTGACGATTTTTCATCAAAAGACAAAATGCCACACATTGCTATCAGCGTTGATATGATGGATACAGGCATTGATGTTCCTGAAGTGCTTAATTTAGTCTTTTTCAAATTGGTACGAAGTAAGACCAAGTTTTGGCAAATGATTGGACGTGGCACACGCCTTTGTGAAAATCTATACGCCCCTAATCAACATAAGACCTTTTTCAACGTATTTGACTACTGCGATAATCTCAATTATTTCAACAGCAACATTGATACGAAAGAAGCATCCATAGCTGATAGCTTAGATACAAAATTGTTTAAATTACGCGTTGACTTAATTACGGCTTTAGATGAAAAAGACAGTGATAACACGCTACGCGAGGACACGGCAAAGCACCTGCATGAGCGCGTGGCAAATATGACATTGGACAATTTCATTGTTCGCCCAAAACGTTTGCCAGTTGAAAAGTTTAGTCAATATGAAAATTGGGCAACACTGAGCAAAGCAGATACAGTCCAACTCTCAAGTGAATTAGCTGGATTGCCAACGCAATTAAACGAAACAGAGGAAGAAGCTAAACGCTTTGATTTGATGATACTGCGTGCCCAGTTGTGTATTTTGCAAGGCAACAAAGGCTTTGAGCGACTAAAAGCAAGCATTATGGACATTGCGAGTGCATTAGAGCTACAAGACAGCATTCCAGCTATCAACAAACAAATGCCATTAATTCAAAACATGACCACACAGGAATGGTGGCAAGACGTGACAGTGGGTATGCTTGAACATGCCAGACGACAGCTGCGACTGCTCGTTAAACTACTTGATAAAGTAAAGCGCCCTATTATTTACACGGATTTTGAAGATGAGCTAGGCGACCCGACTGAATGCGATCTTCCCTTAAAACCAGTTGGTTTAGACTATGAGAAGTTCAAAAACAAAACACGTGATTTTTTACTCAAGCACGACGACAAATTAGCGGTTCAAAAATTAAGACGCAATCTGCCAATCACACCAACTGATCTAAACGAACTTGAGAAAATTCTACTTGAGCAAGCCATTAACGACGTTGAGTTAATAGAGCAAGCTAAAGCAGAATCAGGTGGTTTAGGCTTATTTGTTCGCGCGTTAATTGGCTTAGAGCGTACAGCAGCACAGGACGCGATGAGTGAATTTTTAAATGATGCAACCGCTACGACCTCACAAATTACGTTTATCAAAATGATTATTGAATTTTTAACACATAATGGCGTAATAACAGACGCGCTGCTCTATAACTCACCGTTTACGGACGTTGCGCCATGCGGACCAGAAGATATTTTTTCAGCTGCAAAAATAATTCAGCTGGATACTAAAATTAAAGAAATACGCGAGCATGCAATCGCATGTATTGATGACGTAAAAGCAGCTTAGTATTTTCACGTCAAACACGTCGTTTAAGCTTGGAATTATCTGGTCTTGCGTGTATGACACTAGGCTAAAAAATGAACGTGTATTTGAGCGGTTTTTTAATGCACAAGAAAACCCTCTCAAGCGTTACCGCGGTAACGCTTG
>OMIH01000011.1 GCA_900299045.1 Methylococcaceae bacterium | reverse complement strand
CGGTTAAAAATCCCAAAGGCGCTGAAATCATTGAACACCGAGACCCGCAAAATATTTTAAATGAAATTGCTGAATTGGATGCACAAAGCGCGGATGTATTAGCAACGATTAGGGAATTGTTATGAAAGCGGGTTGGGAAGTTAAAACATTGGGGGATGTTTGCGAAGAAATCTTTGCAGGTGGCGATGTTCCAAAAAATAGTTTTTCTAAAATAGAAACTGACGAATTTAAAATTCCAATTTATGCTAATGGTGAAAAAAATAAAGGATTATTCGGCTATACAAATAAACCAAGAATATCAAAACCAAGCATAACAATTTCAGCTAGAGGAACAATTGGATATTCAGAAACTAGAACACAGCCATTTTATCCAGTTGTAAGATTAATTGTTATTACTCCTAAAAAAGAAATATTAGATTTATCTTTTTTACAATTTGTAATAAACGGTATTGACTTTACGCATAGCGGAACATCAATTCCACAACTGACTGTTCCAATGGTTAAAGAATATAAAATCCCAATTCCCCCGCTCCCTGAACAACAACGCATTGTTGCATTATTGGATGCGGCGTTTGCTAGTATTGCCACCGCCAAAGCCAACACTGAACAAAACCTAAAAAACGCCCACGCTTTGTTCGATAGCTATTTGCATGAAGTATTTAGCAAACGCGGGGAAGATTGGGAAGAAAAAACTTTGGGGGATGTTTTACTAAAAACAGAAACAGTTGACCCAACTAAAAAACCAAATAATGAGTTTATATATCTTGATGTTTCTAGCGTTAATAAAGAAACTAAAGAAATAGAAAATCCTACAGTTTTGCTTGGCAAGAATGCGCCAAGTCGAGCAAGAAAATTAGTAAAAACAAACGATGTCATTTTTGCAACAGTAAGACCAACTCATAGCAGAGTTGCATTAATTACCGAAGAATATAATGAACAAGTTTGTAGTACAGGATATTTTGTTTTAAGAGCAAAAAAATTTATAAATCATAATTTGATTTTTTATTTCCTTTTGACAAAAAATTTTAACAAACAAATGGAGCTTCTTCAAAAAGGTGCTAGTTATCCTGCTGTAACAGATAATGAAGTAAAGGGAGTTTATATTAATTTTCCAAAATCAAAAAATGAACAAGAAATTATTGTTAATAAACTTAATGAACTAAAAATAGAAACCCAACGCCTAGAAACCCTTTATCAACGCAAATTACAAGCACTCGATGAATTAAAAAAATCCCTGTTACATAAAGCCTTTAACGGTGAATTATAGGAGTTTATTATGAGTACACTTGCCATAGACAAAACCCTAATTAATGAAGCTATCAAATTAGGGCAGTTCAAAACTCAAAAAGAAGCCATTAATACTGCTTTGCGTGAATATATTGAAAAACGCAAACAGTTAGAAATTATTGAACTTTTTGGAAAATTTGACCCTGACCCAGATTATGATTATAAACAAGGGCGCGATAAATGAAAGTGTTAGTGGATTCGGCGATTTGGTCGTATGCGTTCCGCTCCAAAAACACAGAGTTTGCCGCTCACGTTGACATATTAAAAGATTTAATTATCAATGAACGGGTTTTAATTATCGGTGTGATTCGTCAAGAAGTATTATCAGGTTATAGCGACCCTGCAAAATTTGAAATACTTAAACAAAAATTAAGCGCGTTTAAAAATACGCCGATTTTAGATGATGATTATATTCAAGCTGCACAGTTTTCTAATCGCTGCCGACAAAAAGGTATTCAAGGTTCACATATTGATTTTTTAATTTGTGCGGTTGCTGTACGTTTAAATGTGGAAATATTCACCACTGATAAAGATTTTGAGTATTACCAACAACATTTACCGATTAAATTATATCGGGTTTAATTTTAAAAGATATTATTATGAACGAAGCCGACACCCGCGCAGAATTAATAGACCCCGTATTAAAAGCCGCAGGTTGGGGCGTTGTTGATGATAGCCGCATTCGCCGTGAATTTTCCATTACACAAGGACGCATTCAAGCCAACGGCGAACGCGGCGAACAACTCAAAGCCGATTATGTGTTGATTTACCGTAATCAGTTGTTAGCCGTGCTTGAAGCCAAAGCCAGCACTAAACCCTTAACTGAAGGCTTAGCACAAGCCAAAAACTATGCTGAAAAATTAGCGATTCGTTTTGCCTACACCAGCAACGGCAACGGCTTTTATCAGGTGGATAGGCTAACAGGCAAAGAGGGCAAAATTAACGTATTTCCCAGCCCAGAAGCGTTATGGAATGCGGTATTTTCAGAACCGAATGATTGGCGGGATCGTTTTGCGTTAATTCCCTTTGAGGACAGAGGCGGTTATTTTGAAGCGCGGTATTATCAACATATTGCCGTTGAAAAAGTATTAAGCGCGATTGCTAATCATCAACAACGGATTTTATTAACCTTAGCAACGGGGACAGGTAAAACCTTTATTGGTTTTCAAATTGCATGGAAGTTATTTAAAAGCCGTTGGAATTTAAGCCGCGAACCGAACCGCCAGCCGCGTATTTTATTTTTAGCCGATAGAAATATTTTAGCGGATCAAGCCTATCTTGCTTTTACTGCGTTTCCTGATGATGCTCTTGCCAGAATTTCACCCGATGAAATCCGCAAAAAAGGCAAAGTGCCAAAAAATGCCAGTGTGTTTTTTACCATTTTTCAAACATTTATGAGTGGTGACACACCTTATTTTGGCGACTATCCGCCCGACTTTTTCGATTTTATTGTTATTGATGAATGTCATCGTGGCGGCGCGAATGATGAAAGCAACTGGCGAGGTATTCTTGAGTATTTTTCCCCTGCCGTGCAGTTAGGTTTAACCGCCACGCCCAAGCGCGATATTAACGCCGATACTTATCTTTATTTTGGCGAACCTGTTTTTACTTACGCATTAAAAGACGGTATTAACGATGGCTTTTTAACGCCGTTTCGCGTTAAACAAATTGAAAGCAATTTAGATGAATATAGTTATAAATCGGATGATTTAATTATTGAAGGCGAAATAGAAGAAAATAAAACGTATATTGAAACCGATTTTAATAAAATTATCGAAATTGAAGCGCGTGAACGTAAACGGGTTGAATTGTTTTTATCAGAAATTAATCAAAATGAAAAAACCTTAGTGTTTTGCGCTAACCAAGAACACGCTTTAGCGATTCGAGATTTAATTAATCAACTGAAAATCAGTAATAATCCAAATTACTGCCAACGAGTTACTGCTAACGATGGCAACAGAGGCGAACAGTTTTTACGCGATTTTCAGGACAATGAAAAAACTATTCCTACGATTTTAACCACCTCACAAAAACTTTCTACGGGTGTTGATGCTAGAAATGTCCGCAATATTGTTTTATTGCGTCCTGTTAATTCCATGATTGAATTTAAACAAATCATTGGACGTGGAACACGGCTTTATGAAGGTAAAAGTTATTTTACGGTGTATGACTTTGTTAAAGCACACCAGCATTTTAATGATCCTGAATGGGACGGCGAACCAGAAGAGCCAGATACTTGCAAAAAATGCGGCTTTTATCCTTGCCAATGTGAAAAAACACCGCCGCAACCTTGCCCAAACTGTCAGCAACGCCCTTGCGTGTGTGAGCATGAACCTTGCCCAATGTGTTTGCAATATCCTTGTCAATGCGAAAAGCCAAACAAGATGATTAGAGTAAAACTAGCTGATGGTAAAGAGCGTTATATTAACCACACCATAGAAACCACCTTTTGGCATTCAGATGGAACGCCAATGACCGCGCAGCAATTCATTGAAGAATTATTCGGCAAATTGCCAGAGCTGTTCAAAGATGAATCCGAATTAAGAACGCTTTGGAGCAAACCCGATACACGAAAACAATTATTAAACGGTTTAGCTGAAAAAGGTTTTAATCAATCGCAATTAAAAGATTTACAAAAAGTCATTGATGCTGAAAACAGCGATTTATTTGATGTACTAGCAAGTGTTGCCTATGCCTTACCACCTTTAACCCGCGAACAACGCGCCGCTAAAGCAAAAATTATTATCAGCACTCACTTCAATACCAAACAGCAAGTGTTTTTAGATTTTGTATTGTCACATTATGTCAGTTTAGGCGTGGAAGAATTAGACCAAGACAAATTAACGCCTTTATTGCGTTTGAAATATCATGATTCCATAGCAGACGCTGTTAAAGAATTAGGCAAACCAGACGAAATCCGAGCAGTATTTAATGAATTTCAGCAGTATTTATACTTACAACAGCAAATGGCTTAGTTTCTTATTGCTTAGGTTACTTTAGGTTACTTTAGGTTACTTTAGGTTACTTTAGGTTACTTTAGGTTACTTTGGAAAAAGCCCTGCCAAAGTTCCTCAAATAACAAAAAATAATTCTAAGGCAGGATAGTAACTT
>OMIH01000010.1 GCA_900299045.1 Methylococcaceae bacterium | reverse complement strand
GCTCGGAGATGTGTATAAGAGACAGGATAGAGGCCATTTAAAAAAATGGGCTTCCATGGTGTTAGCTAGAGCAATTGATGAAATCAGAAAACGTTGATGATTTTTTCGATTATCTAAATCTTAACGCTCTTAATTAGGGCCTGTCGACAATCATTTGCATTAACACATCAAAATTATACAAGATGCTAATTTTACGGCCTCAAGAAAATACTCACCTCGCTTACAATATCGTGTTGCAATCTCTCTAAACTGCTTTAAGCGACAAAAAAATCTCTCAACCAAATTGCGCTCTTTGTAATAATGTTTGTCATATTCTCTTTGTATTATTCGATTAGACTTTGGTGGAATGACAGCCGTGGCACTGATTACAGAGATTTTTTCAAGGATTTTTTCACTATCATAGGCTTTGTCTGCCAAAACAAAATCTGCATTTTTATCATCCAACAAGTCATTAGCATATACACTATTGTGAACCTCACCTCCAGTCAAAATAAAATCAATTGGGTTTCCCAAGCCATCCTCAACGCAGTGAAGTTTACTGGTGAGACCGCCTCGGGAGCGACCTATGGATTCATTTTCGAAGACTGGGTTTTCTTTTTTTTAGCGCCAGCTGCATGTTGGGGTGAGTTGACCAGATCGGCGGCCAGTAGCTCAGGGGTAGCGACATCAATCACCCCTGCCAACGTATTAAATTTTTTAATCAATCGATTATCGATCTGTTTTTTAGCAATAAATTCGATATGCGCCCATTCAAGTGTGAAGTGCAATTTTAAGAAATAAATAAAAAGTATCGTAGAGCAGCGATTCCCGGTTAAACTGCACCCCAACCTAAAAACCGCAGGCATGCTTTAAATTTCATCAAAAATAATTATGACATTAATAAAACCCTCTGTTCAAGCGGAAGGATATTGTGCTCTTTTTTATCCGAAGAGCATTTGTAACCAATAAAACCCGATGGCGAAGTATTTTTTATCGCCCGTAATCTTAAGCAATAATATAACCACTCGCAATAGGTGGCGGCCTGGATTCTGGATCACCAATAAAAGTAAGTAAATGATGCCAGCTATCCCACACGGCAATATCGATGCGATTCTGTATTTTTTCAAATAAACGTCGCAAGGTGCCTACATGCTTTCTGGCCTTTTGGTAGACCTTACAACATAATTGCTGTACTTGGTCGATTAAAAAGGCGAGCATCATCAACATTGTCATGACCGAGCATAAATTCTCATAGCCATGCCCATAGTTGTGCTCAAAATGATAGCCCTGATTTTTGAGGGTATTGAAGGTTTCATTCTCGATTTTCCATCGAGAGCGCCCCGCACGCATAACCTCATAAACGTTTTCCGGCTTTAAAGATAGTTTTGTCACCCAACTAAATCGTTGTTTACGGCCATCTTTTTTAGTCTCCCAATACTCCAGAACATTCACACGGTAATTGTAGTTTGCGTCATTGAGCGGAACATCGGCATAGGCATGAAATTCGTGCAGAGTACCTGCATTATCTGTATATTGATGCACCATCGGCTTTAAATCTTTAAGCCAGTCAAAGAGAAACTTATGGTCCCCAGGTTTTACCCCAATAACATATTGCATATTTAACGAATCGAGTAATGATAAATGTGGAAAATTACAGGCTAAACCATCTTCTATAATTAATACTTTTAAGTGAGGATGCTCTCGGCGCAAATCAACTAATAGGCGTTTGGCTGCATTCCTCTCGCAATCGTTCTTTGTAGCACCATCGCCTTTAACAATAGGCTCTGGTGCCAAAGGAATGACTTCTCGCTTGTCAGGGTGAACCAATACTGCGCCTAGCATGTGATGATAATATTCGACTTTACCGCTTCGATGATGTTTTTCACAACAATTTTGACAGTGTACTTTTTCAGAAGAAAATTGGCCTGTACCATCTAGTGAAATAATGTGATGGCCATTAAGATATCGATATCCTTCAAGCGCTTTTCCTCGTTGCAAATAAGCAAAAATCTTCTTGAATGGTCGACGTAATTGCGCTGGGGAAACAACATCTAAACGTTCACGCATCGTCGTATCACTTGGTGCTTTCTCAACCCCATATAATGTTTTTAGATTTCGGCGAAGCCATGGCTCTGAGGATTTATCTTTTTCAAATTGAAGCAGTGATGGCATTTTAAATCCAAATACTGCAAGGCCTGACATCAAACAATCTTCCCAGCTATATTCAGAACGACATGCTTTAAATTTTTCTTTTCGTATACTGTGCTGTACTATCTTTACCAATCCATCGGCTGATAAATGTTTTCTGATAAACCCCAACATCTATTCCTGAAATTAAAAAAAATAGTCTACGAAAAATGAATTGAAAAAGCATCTAAAATCCTCAGTTTTGCTCGTTATTTTTTATTCCCGGGAATTACTGATCGTAGAGTGAGTCACATAATATTGATATTCTTAAGGTGCGAACCAATAAGGAATAATCATGGCCAAAGGCTATCATCATGTGACTCGAGAACAAAGATCTCAAATTTCTGCATTAAAAGCAATAGCGACACCGCATAATAAAATTGCTTAGATTATAGGTGTGTCTCCATCATCTGTTTGTCGAGAGCTCAAGCGCAATACAGGAAAACGCGGCTATAGGTTTAAACAAGCTGATGCTAAAGCCTGTGAACGTCGTTCACGCCAGAGCCAATCACCAAAAAAAATGACCCCAGAATTAGTGGATAAAATTTAAGAAAAGTTCGAAG
>OMIH01000009.1 GCA_900299045.1 Methylococcaceae bacterium | reverse complement strand
GCGACGCACATTTCGACAGCGATGATTGGTGTGATGGCGTTTGGCTTGATTTTATTGACCACGTTATTTTTTGGTCGAATTTGGTGCGGGTATTTATGCCCTGTAGGTGGGTTTAGCGAATTGATGAGTCGACTTCTCAATGATCGCTGGAAAATTGAATATCGCTGGCTGCCACAATTTCAAATTCGCTACAGTTATTTGGGCACCTATTTAATTGTACTGCCGGCTATGGGGGTTAGTGCGTGTACGTTGTGCAATTTCGTGACAGTGCCGCGCCTCGTTGAAGCGATGTCGGGAGGTGCGGGGGGACTTGCATTTATTTTTTCAGCGGTGGGGATAGTGAATTTATCGCTGTTGCTATTGCTTGGGTTTTTCTCAAGTAAAGGTCGAGCTTATTGCCAATTCATGTGCCCGATTGGTGCCATTGATGGCATAGTGAATAGTTTGGGTTCACGTTTTGGTAGTACACATCGTATTCGCGTGGCAAAAGAGCGTTGCACTGGCTGTAATGTGTGTGCGCGTAACTGTATGTGTGGCGCGATTAAAATGATTGATAAAGTGGCTACCGTTGAGCAATCTTCGTGCATGGATTGCCACGAATGCGTGGATGTGTGCGATTGGAATGCCATTGAGTGGACAACTGCGTCACGTCATAAAGAACCTAAGCGCATTAAAAAAGGAACGGAGATTTTCCCTGATCCCAATTGGCAAGTGATGACGTTTACACCACGCTTTGAACCCATTATTAAACCAGCAGGCATTAATTGGATGCGTGTTGTGAATTTGTCATTGATATTAGGATTTACGACAATTCTCACTGTGGCAGTGGTTGTGCATTGATGAATCGTTTTTGTTATTTATTCTTAGCTTTATTTTTGGTGTGGTGTAGCAATGCGTTTGCAGATAAACGCCAACCCGATCCTGATGGGTGTTTTTCATGTCATGGTTTACCCGATTTGAAATACATTGATAAAGAAGGGCAAATTCGCAGTGCATCGATTTTGAAATCCGATTATTACAGCTCACTGCACGGCAGTGTGCCTTGCAAAGATTGTCATCGAAAAATAACGGATTATCCGCATGAAGAAAAAGACGGATTAGTGGATTGCGGTGAAACTTGCCATGTAAAAGAGCCTTCAAATGGAAAAGCGTTTACGCATAAACCAATTGTTAAAGAATTTGAACAATCAGCGCACGGAAAAGGATTAAGTAAAGAGTTTGCCGCAGGTAATCGGAATAAAGAAGAAAACGACTCAAGTTTGCCTTCTTGTCGTCGTTGTCACAATAACGCGCCTTATATTGCGCCATCACAAATGGACGCGTTTAAAAAAGAATTTGCACATAATGACGCGGAATGTGGCACGTGCCATGAAAGCGATGCGTGGCGAAATCAATACAGCGGGCATATTTTACGACGCTATATCGGCAATCATTTGAATAAAAATGTGTCGAATGGATTGTGTATTGAGTGTCATGGCAATCTCAAAAAAATGGCGAACGTGAAGCAAGAAGATCCAAACACGCACGAGAAAAAAGCCGTGAGCGTTGAGTTTATTCACGCAACGCAAAGTTATGACAAAACACTGCATGGTCGTTTACTTGCTGATGGAAATTTACACGGTGCGTCATGCGTGCAGTGTCATGCACCAACGGGACTACATCACGCAATTAAACGTGACGAGGATGAAAGCGCTTCCGTGAACCCCGCCCATTTAGCGCAAACGTGTGGGCAGTCGGGATGTCATAAAGATTATTCAACTAGCGTGGTGAATATGGGATTTTTAACGTCTGAAATGCACAGTGTCGCAACACTGGGATTAGGCGTAGAAACGCACATGATTGATGTTTTAAAACCAAATTGGGAGGCATTTAAAGCGCTCTCAGTTTGGTACAAACTGGCGGGGATTTTTGGCGTATTATCGTTTGTATTTTTAATGGGCAATATTGCGTGGAGTCTATTTGGTGATGCCAGTAAGTTGAACAAAAATAATAACAATTCACTTTTAGGTGCAGAAAAGTTCCAGCGCATTATTATTGGGTCAAAACCTAAAAAGAAAGAAAGTGTTATCCAAAAAATAAAACCATTTTTCATGTCAATACGAAAAAAATTTCATCATGAGGATGAAAATAAACATGATGAGGACGCGTCATGAAAGCCTTTTTTATATTTTTTGTGTTCATGTTCAATGTCGCTAACGCGTCAGAGGGGGTGTGGTATCAACAGCAAGTTGAAAATGCCGTGGTGACACAAAAAATGTTAGATATTTCGGCAAAATTATTGCGTGAGCACAAAGACATTGAAATTCAAGAAAAATTGGCAATCCCTGCGTTTCATAAACAAACTGGCGAATTAGATACAGCGCCACAAAGTTTTTGTCAAACGTGTCATACGCCACTGCCGCACCAAAAAGCACTGAGAACACGGACATTCAACAATATGCACGTTCGCTATATCGCGTGTGAAACTTGTCATATTGAGAAGGCGAATGCGACATTGACGTATCGCTGGTTTGATATGGAAAAACACGCTATCGTGCAAAGTGACAATTTATTGCGTATCGGTAAAAACATTGACAATGAATCTCAGCGCCCAGTCAATCCGAAAATCGCGCCATTGCTACACAATGAGCGTTTATTTTTGTTAAAAGACGATGCCTTTGCCAAAAAGATTGCTATGCAATGGAAAGCCGCTAATGAAACGGAAAAAGTGGCATTGCATGCCAAAATTCATGCACCGCTTAATTGGCAAAAAACAGAGGACACGCCTCAAGGCACACCGTGTCAAGATTGCCATAACGATAAAAAATCGATGCTCGATTTAAACGCATTAGGCGCAACATCAAGGCAAATTCAAGCGATTGGGACGCATAGCATTCCACGTTTTTTGGCGCATTACAAAAACGATCAGCAACGGATGACGATTCGTGAAATGTTGCATTAGTCGTTTGTATTTAGCGTTGTTGCTTTTTGTTTTGTCATCAATGCAGTGTTTCGCACTGGAAGTGATAGCGCAACGCGTTTTCATTGCTAATACGTCGCAACCAAGCAGTATTGCACTATCGGATAACCACTTCGCGTTTTTAGATACGCAAGGATTGCATATTGATGAGATGAAAAAGCCCGTCAATCACGATGGTGGGGCGTTAAGTGTTTTTGCCTATAAAGATACATGGTGGGTGGCTAATCCGCTGACACATGAAATTATCAATATAGATAACGTGGGTCACGTTCTTAAAAAAATAGATGTATCGCCAACGGCAGAAAGTAAAAATACGCCCGAACCTGTTGCAGTCGCAATTTTCAATGAGATGATGTATTGGGCTGACCGCGCTAATCATCGTATTTGTCGGTATGATTTGCTCAAAGATAAGGCGTTAGCGTGTTTTGGTCAGCGCGGTGAAATGGAGGGGGAATTTCAATACCCTTTTCAAATGACATTTGATCGTGACGGCTATTTATATGTAGTGGACATTATGAATGCACGCATTCAGGAATTTGATAAAAATGGTCGTTTTTTAGCGTCTATTGGCACTTTTGGCATCAATAGCGTCACATTATTTCGCCCCAATGGTATTGCTAGCGATACAAAAAATGACTTACTTTATGTCAGCGATAGCTATTTTGGGACGATTAAAGTATTTCATGCTGGGGAGTCGTTAGGTGAATTAAGGGACAGCGACGGTCACGTGATAATGTTAAAATCACCGACGTCACTGGCATGGCATGAAGGCAAGTTAGTCGTTGCAGAAACGCTAGCTAATCAATTTGTAGAATTGACAATCAATACGAATAACTTAACGCCTGTCGCCAAAAATAAAGAAAACGATCTTAATACATCACAGAAAAATTGCCTAATGTGCCATTTATCGTGGGTTGAAAAAACAGCGACAGTCGATGCACAAGGCGTTTTGCCTGAGGGGGCATTTTTAATGTGTTATAGCTGCCATAATGGCGCGATTGTGGATTCGCGTTTGCGTATTGGTGCAGGGCATCAGCACGCGAGTATATATGATGAGGCGGCATTGAAAAAAGAGCGCTTTGTACCTAAACGCGTAGACAAATTACCTGAAGATTTTCCTCACGGTGAGCATAATGCGTTAAATTGCGCTAGTTGCCACACGCCACATACGCAAGACACACCCGCACAGACGAATGAAACGCTCTACAAAGAACACGGTAATGCGTGGCTGCGCGTTAAAAATAAAAATGGGGATTTATGTGAAAAATGTCATGAATCGAAAGGAAAAGCCGCGCGTGAAAAAGACGTTACGCATCGCGGCATTAATCATCCTTTGAATATCAAATTAAGTCCACCACCGCAAAAAAATACGCTCGGTTTTGCCACTGAAGCGGTTCTGCAAGAAAAGGGACTACCTCAAGCCTGTCTCTTATACACATCTCCGAGCCCACG
>OMIH01000008.1 GCA_900299045.1 Methylococcaceae bacterium | reverse complement strand
GCGTATAATCAAGCAACAGTGCCAAGCGGAAGCCGTTCAGTTATCAACGCGTTGAAAATAGATTCAAGTAAAATCAATAATCTCATTTGGAATATATCCGATGTGCAAGATATTGATAATTTAAATACCCCTATCGTTAACCTTGTATCAACACCCGCTGATAAAAACAAAACTATTAATATCGATTTTCAAAATACGCTTAACGATTATGTATTTAACGTTGACGATGTTAAGCGCATTCTCAGCGCTTATTTTTATCAACAGGTCGTTGAACAAAATCATGTCGGTGTCACCTTCACGTTTAGTTTAAATAATGCTTTCAATATCGCGGATACACAGGCAAAAATTGATGCGAATATTGATGCCATTGCCCAATTTATTGGTCAATGTAATAGCGTCATTGTGACAGCAACTGATGACAAGCGCATTCACTGGCATATTATTACCGATGAAATTCATGCGCCAACCCTCGACCCCAACACCAATCAAGTCATTGATAAAGCCAATGCCGCTTTAATTGAAAAAATTAACCATTTTTTTGAATTTAATAAAGACCTCTCCTTATTAATTTACAATTCATTTGAGCAACTCAGACACTTGGATTTATCGGCAGTTTGGAATACGAACGTCATTTTAAAAATTACGGATGTAGCAATCAGCAGCAATGCGCCCGTCACGATTTTAAATAGTAGACATCATTTAACCCTTGATTTATCCAATATAAAAGATATTG
Organism: Methylococcaceae bacterium; assembly: GCA_900299045.1. GTDB lineage: Bacteria > Pseudomonadota > Gammaproteobacteria > Methylococcales > Methylomonadaceae > UBA10906. Next base: position 4,324 of record OMIH01000008.1, on the reverse strand, counting down.
CTAATGTCGATGTGAGCAGTCATGACAATAACATCGCGGACGTGAAAATCACAACACACGGCAATCAAGTCATTGACCTAACTATTCAAGATATTGATTTTACGCAATTGACCAAATCCGCATTTAAAGGCGTTGATGCAGTCGACGTAACGCTCAATGTTGATGTTAATACCATGTGGCAAACGCTTTCTCATGTCGATGATCACACGGCTTTAATTATTCAAGATACCGCCAGTCATATTTCTCAATATTGGTCTTATTTAGTTGAGCAACCATCAAGAATTAAAGCCATTATTATTACTGACTCGCAATCGCTCAATATCAACGATTTGTTTTTTGATTCGCTCAATACCCGAAATCATTTTGAAAAATTAAATCCAAATAGCGTGGCTTTGCTGCAAAAAGTCACCTACCGCAACGATAATCAAGTATTCAATATCGCAAACACTTTAGGCGGTCTTCCCTCTAATGATGCCAATGGCGATGGGAAAGCCGATTTATGGACGGCATTAGCCGCATTAAAGTTAAAAAACAAGCTCAATGTCATTGATAACAATGACAGTTTGTCTATCACGGTAAATGATTTAAACGCACTTCAACAAGCGAAAAACGCGCTTATATTGAATGATTATCAATTTAATGGTAGCGATATCAACGTCACATCATCAACCTCAAACACTGTCAATACGCCCGATTTAATCACGCATTGGGATTTTTTTACCGCGCCCAAAAAGCCTTTTGTGAATGTCAGCACATCGAATACAGTGCAAATTCATCATCTACTGCAGTCGGGATTTGCCGCTTTTTCAGATAAAGTAAATACCCACTCAACCACTATTCAGATTGCGGATGCTATCGACAATTTGACCACCTATTTTGATGATTTAGTGCTACTAGCAGGGACAGGCGTGGATATGCAAATTGCGATCACCGCACCACACGCTACTTTACCGCTTGAAAAAAATAGCAATGGCGATTTGGCTGGAAATATAGACAGCACGCTCCCTATGGGTATTTTAGAAGTTTCTCACAGTGCAATAAGTCAAAGTGACGCGCCCGTAGATGCGGATTGGTTTAAAGTCACGCTTGACGCGGGCGTGTCTTATCAAATTAACGTAGATGATATGCCTTCTGCAAAAGGAACACTTGGCGATACTTATTTCTATGGTGTTTATGATAAGAATGGCAAAGAAATCGAAGGCTTTCGAAACGATGATGCAAATGGGTCAAAAAACGCTGAAGTCATTTTTACACCAAAGGAATCGGGGACGTATTATTTATCTGCTGGCGCGTATTTGAGTGAAAACACAGGCGCTTATCAAATAACCGTGCGCCCCGTATCGTCAAGTGATTACACGCTTAATGTGAATGCAAATCAGCTTAAAAACCACAACGCACTCACCGTATTAAACGCGATTGAACAGCAATATACCCTCTGCGTCACCTTATCAAAAGACGATAATACGGTAGATTTGTCGAGCATATCGTCAAACAAGTTATCTCAAATCACACTTAAACCCACTGATTTAACGCTCAACAAAAACGTGATGGTGAGCAGTAAATCCAACGTCAACATAGATCTCAGTGCGCTCACTAATATCGAAAATAACGTCACCGAGCGCATTACAAAAGACGGTATCATTCTCGTTCTTACCGAGTTAAATGGCACAGAACACACCCTCTCACTTATCGGGTTACATGACAATACCTGTCTTTCATTTAATCGCAACGTAGCAATCACCTACAGCGATTCAGCCGCCAATATTTCAGCGCACTGGGCGACGTTAGAAACCATGCCAAGCATTGCCCATATCACCGTTACTGACAATGAACGTGTGACCGTTCCCGATTTATTCAAAGTAGATAACAACACCGCATCAATGGATTCCATCAATCCGAGTAGCGTGGCGTTGCTTAAAAAATTCAATTTAACCAACGAATCGGCAGGTTTCACGATTCTCACCGAAAACAAAACCGGTGATGATGTTCTCCCTACACCCTCTTCGACGATGTGGAGTAACTTAAAAAATATCGGTTTAACTGCCCCCGTTCATCTCGTTGCAGCAGGGAATCATTTAACGCTTTCTGATGGCAGTTTAGCGGCTATCAAAGAGGCTATCGACCATCACATTATTGCGGATTTTCAATCACAAAATACGGGCGATATCACGTTTACGGGCGATTTCACAAAAATAGGCACGATTACCGACTCGAAAGTCTTTGAGCATTGCAGTAGCAGTAAACCTATCAAATTAGACGCGTCGGGATTCACCACTCCCATTACGACCAACGTAATAAAAAGCATGGTGCAATCGGGTATTTATGATTCATTTACCACCACAGGCATCACACCTTATTATTATTTAGTGCCTAAAATTGTTGATTCAGCAGAAGCGATTGCTCAAAATTTGACCTATCTTAAAAAATTTGAATCCTTCTTCACCAATACCCAAATACGCTTAAGTGATACAACCTTTCCATCCATTACACTCCGTAATGTACAAGATATTAGCACTTATCAATCGGTACTCAATTCTATCAACGGCAGCTATGGCTTAACACTTGAAGATACATGGCAGGATATAGACGGATTAACGCTGGCAACTAACACATCGGGATTTTCAGCACTCACCCTTAAGCCATCGGATTTAGGCGATAGCAACACGCCTTCAATCACGCTGACAGTGCCAAGTAATACCGAAATTGATATTGATCTAACACGTTTTACTCACATAACCAAAGTGAATAAAACCGTTTCGGGCAAAAATGTCACGCTTGCTATCTCGCTACAAGATGATCCGACTGTACACACCTTGACACTGCAAGGGACAACATCGCCATTTGTCGTTATTGCCCCCCCCCATCTCTCAGACCTTGTTACTGTTTCGCCGCCTAGTTCCCTCAGTACAAAAAACGTATCGGCAAACGAGGCATTATCATACGCAATAGCCCATGTTGACACGTTTGATGTTCAAGATTCGAAAGAAAATATCATTGCGCATTTAAGTGATTTAATTGAAATCAATAAAGCAGGAAAACTGAAAAATATCGTCGAAAATTCAGGATTAGCACTTGATTTAGGTAATATGTTAAGCGCTTATGATTTACCCAGAGCCGGTGTGACAAGTAATAGTATTAGCGCGTCAAATGTTCCCTTTGTTTTTAAAAAATTGGGCGCTAATGATAAATTTTCAATTTATGACACCGCGAGCAGTATATCCAAAAATTGGCAAAGTATTGTAAATAACAGCCAAAAATTAACCGCCATCACTGTCACGGATAATGGCGCAATTCATATCCCCCTGCAAATAGATGCGTCGGGACACATTCAACAGTTGGATGTTATCCAAAAAATTCAAAATCCTAGCCAAACAAACGTACTATTTGAAACGGATTCTTCTTCTGTTTTCACTAAAGAACTCGCTATCGTCAATAAACAACTAGCGACATCCAAACTCAATATCAGCCTAGCCTATACAGGGGGCGCACTCAATATCAGCGTCTTAGATATGATTACATTTCAAATGAGTGTTTTGTATGGTGGCGTGGTCAAATTGCTCTATATGAACAGTGTCGACGACATCACCATGTATCTAGGCGGTAAACTCAGTGATTTATCGAATTTCACCAATTCGGGCATTATAACGCGTGATGAGACATTAAAAAAAGTGCCGCTAAATATCATTTTTGGTAGCCCTAATTGGAATGTTATCGACTTCATCCCCTTGATCGATGGTATTTTAACGTCGCCTCTTTACAGCGAAATCATGACAAATACTTTTTTTAACAAATTTGATCATCTCATTATCAAATCGGTGTCGTTTGATGAAATTTATGCTGATTTGACCAACATTAAACAATTCACTGATTCACTAACAAATAGCCTAAGCATTATTTTAAACAATCAAGACACGATAACGTTAAGCGCAAATATGCTGTCTGATGATGCCAAAAAGTATATTTTTAAGAATTTGGATACCTCATCACGCCATGCTTTTGTTATTGAGGATAAAATCAGTGAATTGGCAAAATTAGACCTCAGTCAAATTCAAGATACCGGTAACTTCACCATTAAGCCGACAGCGTTAGACGGGCATATCAGCACGATAATGACAAATAATGGCACGATTAACATCGATTTATCCGCATTTGATCATCTCATCATCGACAAACAACCCAACGCCCAAGGCGGAACGGATGTCATCGTAACCCAACATGGCATCTCGTCTACCATCACCTTTGATCATGCTCCCTTTGCCAATGTCGCCATTGCATATCAAGATACCAATAAAACAAACCAGTATTTACATCATACATCTACTGC
>OMIH01000007.1 GCA_900299045.1 Methylococcaceae bacterium | reverse complement strand
TCTAGTACGCTTTGATTGAGAGAGAAGACCGTCCTTATGGCAACACAGGGGCGGTTTTTTTATGTGCTATACTATGCAAAATTTTACATTTCGGAGAATAGTGATGGCTGCAGTGACATTTGATACATTAAAGTTTGTTGAAAAATTAGAAAGTGCGGGCATAACGCGTGAACAGGCAAAAGCTGAAGCGGAGGCATTAGTGGTAGCACTATCTGAAGCAATGGATTCTCAATTAGCGACCAAAAATGATATAAATCGCTTAGAAAAAGAAGTCGTTGTTGTTAAATGGATGGTAGGGGCTATTCTTGGACTTGTCGTAGCCAATTTTGCAAAACAGTTTCTCAATTAATTTATGCCGTTTTTTAGTTTATAAAAACCGTCCCCGCAGCCACGCAGGGGCGGTTTTTTTATGGGTATAAATTAAATGCAAAAACAAACAATTACCCAATTCACATGATGACTTACATTAAAATTTTTTGATATTAATCAAATTTTTTTATCAAGTTTTGTTTCCTGATACCGATAAAGAGTTAGGTTGACTTTAAATAAACCAGCAAGAAAAATTTTTTTCACCTTTATTTTCGCTTATCTTTAGGAATAGAAAAATGGCTACAACATTAAAAAAATTTACCGCTACAAGTGTCTTTGGTGATGGTGACGGTGAATTTAATGTAGTTGATTTTGCTGGATTCTCTGCTGCTGATTTCGCTTTGATCACCACGCTGCAAGCAGCCACGTTAACCTCTGAATATTTAGCAACGCTAAAAGCGACATCAATTCCTAGTTTGTCTAACATATTGGCTAGCATTCCGGCTAATGCGTTAATTGGCATTTCAAATTCAGCGATGGTGAGTTTGCCTTTAACATCGATTACATCAGAACAGTTTCAAGCACTTACTGAAGATCAAATTGGTGCATTAACACCAACACAAATAGGATTTTTAACCTCGAAACAATTAGGATTTTTATCGAGTGATCAGTTAGGCGCTATTTCTGAAAAAAGCTTAGTTGGCTTAAACATCTCAAATTTAAAAGGCGATTTAATTTTAAAGCTTCCCCCAGAGCAATTTGCAAAATTGACTTCAGCGCAAGTTGGCGCGTTAACATCAACACAATTGACAACCTTAGATGCTGATCGTTTAGATGCTTTGACGATAGATTCGGGAAAAACGCTAGGCAATTTAGCTGGACTTAAAGTCAAATGGCTGGTGAGTGACAGTATTGCAAAATTATTGCCTGAGCAAATCAAAGCATTAACCTCAACGCAAATCGCCACACTGACATCCGATCAAATAGGTAACTTGACCACAGATCAAATTCCCGCGTTAACGTCAATGCAGGCATCAACGATGTCAAGTAAAGTCATTGCCGCCATTCCGCCCGCGAAAATAGAATTTTTCAGTGGCGATTTTATCAATGCCATTACCTCTATCGCGTTTAGAGCACTGCCTAGTAGTGTCATTGAGAAAATCACTGCCGATCAAGCACCCATGCTTACCTCAGCACAGATTAGTGTTTTAAGTTCCACGCAACTTGATGCACTTAGTGCAGACGCAACGGCGGCACTGAGTACACAAGCTATTGCTGGTTTTAATAAAACGAATATAGCAGGTTTAACCCTATCTGAATTGACTGGAGATGGTCAAATTGCCGCGTTAGCGCCAAATCAATATGCCTATTTAACGACAACGCAGATTAACGGCATTGATCCAGACAGCGCAGCGCAACTCGCGCCCTCAATTATTAGCGCATTAACCTCTGCGCAAGTCATGGCAATTGCTACATCATCGTTGCAAGCACTAACACCCGAAGCCATCGTGGGCTTTACTTCAAAAAATTTACAAGGATTAAGTACAACCCAAATTGCTGCACTGACAGAAGATCAAGCCTACGCATTAACGCCAATGCAAGCCAAAGCAATGACCTCAACACAAGTTGCGAGTTTAGAGTCTGCGGATATTTTGGCACTTCAACCTGCAACGCTCGCAGCCATCACGCCAGCCGCATTTTCAAAATTAGATTCTGCTGCATTTGCTGCCATGTCATCTGAGCAGATAACAAAAATCACAGCCAGTCAAATTGCCAGTTTGACAACCAATCAATTAAGTCAGTTGGGCGCAGATCAAGCGGCTGGATTGACAGCGGTACAACTTGCAAAATTGACAGCCGATCAAGTGATTACACTATCGACAACCGCAATTAATAACTTAGAACCAAGAGCCGTTGGAAAATTAAATCTCACTAAATTCACCACAGCGGATATCGCAGCGCTAAGTGATGATGCGATGTCGTATCTGAGTGCTTCAACACTTCAAATTGCTGGCTTAAACTCCAATCAAGTAGCCGCATTAACAGGAACTCAAATAGCCGCAATGAAACCGCTAACATTCAAAGGGTTAGGCGTGAGTGTACTGGATAATCTAAACACAAAAAATGCGGTTCAAGCGATTACCACAGCGCAATTAAATGCACTTGTTGCGTCATCTCAACTCGAAGCACTAACCCAAGCACAAGTGAATAAACTTGATCCAGACGTAATCGATTGGTTAAACAACACTAAAGGCTACATCACGCTGACAAGTGCGACGGGGACAACATCCGGCATCGAAACATCGAGCACGGTCGCAGCAACCACTGCAAGTACCATCACAGCGGGTAAAAAAGCAGTGACCATTACCGGCAGCTATGGCGCAGATAACATTACAGGGAGCATTAAAGGCGATACCATTTCAACAGGTGGCATTGCAGCTAATGCGACAGATGCAGCAGCCACCCCTGCAGATAAAATTGATGCAGGGTATGGCAATGACACGATTATAATCAATAATGCAAACGAAGCTGTTTTAGCTGCGGTAACTATCGATGGTGGAACAGATGATAACGGCAAAGATAATGACGTTTTGATTTTAAGTACGGCTGCAGCGACTACAGAAAGTTTTGTGGATCTTGGATTCACCAATATCAAAGGCATTGAAACGTTGCAATTGACTGGTGCAAGCGCTTTAGGTGGCATTGACGCTACTGCTGGCACCACTTCTGTTGGATTAGGCGCTAGAGCGTTAGCTGCAGGCATAACAAAAGTCATTACCGGCACCGGTGATGCAACAGGTGTTACTATCGTGAGTAACAATCCGATTACGGTGGACGCGAGTGCACTGACGACCGCTGCTGTGAATGGCTTAACATTGGCTGGTGCTGGCGCGATAAAAGCAACAGTTGGTGCATCAGCATTAAAAATTGATGCCTCTGCTGCAACAGGTAATTTGGTATTGACCGGCAATGCAGCAACAGCAACCATTACCGGTGGCACTGGCGCAGATTTTATTGTGTCGGGAGGCGCTTCAGATACATTAACTGGCGGTGCTGGTGCTGATACAATCGTTGCAGGGGCGGGTGCTGATATCATTGTTCTCGGCTTAGATAGTTCAGATACCATTATTGGATTCACAGGTGGTGCCGGTGGAGATAAAATTCAACTAGATGGAACAACTGCTGCAGTTGGGAAGACTGTTGCTGGAATTACAGCGTCTACTGTTACAGGTAATTCAACTGAGACTGCACCTGTAGCAT
>OMIH01000006.1 GCA_900299045.1 Methylococcaceae bacterium | reverse complement strand
TCGTAACCCAACATGGCATCTCGTCTACCATCACCTTTGATCATGCTCCCTTTGCCAATGTCGCCATTGCATATCAAGATACCAATAAAACAAACCAGTATTTACATCATACATCTACTGCTGATTTGAGCTTGGATACACAAAATAATGGTGAAAAACTCATTGTGACCGATACCCTCGCCAATATTTGGGAGAATCGCGCTAAATTAATCAATAACGACCACATTGCCAGCATTAATATATCCGACGCAACAGGTCGTCTTGATATTAAATCACTTGATGACACAAGCATTCAGTTACTCACCAGCCAAAAACTCACCCTTCAAGCGACCAATGAAATTAGTTTACATACAACGGATATGCGTGATTATCAGTGGGTTCCTGTACTTATGGCAGGAAGAATGCCCATTTTGCATATTGTTTTAGATAATGATGCACCGTACATTTCCAATGAAGACGCTCAAGCTTTTCAGCAAATTTGGGAGAATAATCAAACAACGGCAATCGATTTAACCATCAACAGTCGTTATATCACATTGAAGGTATCGGGCACACTGCCTGTTATTACTGAACCGCAAAAAAAAGCATTTAACTTCATTAACGTTAATAAAATACGACTTGATGGTCTGCCTCAACAAGTAGATACACGCATCATAAAAAATATCGTTGATTTGGGCGTGTTACAAGCATGGAAAGCCAATGCAACGGTGCCTAAAAATAACGATGTACTCTATCATGTGACCGATTCAGCAGAAAATATGTCGGCTCACTTTGATCAACTGGTGCTTTTTAGTGAGCTCTACAGCACAGATATTGCCTTTTCTAGCCAGTCAACATTACCCACTCTTGTCATCTCCGCTAAACAACTCAGTGAGGGTAAAGCGCTCTTAACACAGTTGAGTAGTCATTATTTGCTTTCCATTTCCTATACTAAAGATGACGCCACCCCCTTGGATTTGCGCGGTTTATCGACTACCGCCATTGAACTCAAACCAAGTGACTGGTCTGCGGCAATCGCGCTAGACAATATTAAATTTGATGCGTCACTCAACGCCATTGATTTGACTGGACTAACGCCCTCTGAATCCAATCTGTTAGCCGTAAAACGTGCTATTGCCACGACAAATAACACAATCACCCTTTATGCGCCTCTTATTGCCTCTGGCGACAGCGTTGATAATTCAAAAATTATCGCAGGCGTGGCAACCGATATTTCAGTTTCACAAGCGCTCTCCTACGCATTAAACCCTATGGTAAAAGCGATTACGCTCAAAGATACCGCAAGCAACATAGAAAATGGCTGGAGCCAAATCGTTCAAACGTATAAATATGGAAAATTAACGGGATTAGTTGTCACCGATGCCAACACGATTAAATTACCTCTTCCCAACGATAGTGAAAAAAATATCACACAGCTTATTGATAAACATTCACTTACGCAGTTTGTTTACTGTATGGACGCAAAAGCGGTCGCAAATAGTGATGTGCCGACCATTATCGTCAACAGTCGCGCATTTGATATCAATAAATATTGGCTACAATTAGAAGAAAAAGCGAACGCAATTCAACAAATTATTGTCAATGACCAACAGCCCATTGTCGTGGAGGACTTATTTCATTCTGCACTCGATGATACCGGTCATTTTACTCTCGTCAATCAACGCAGTCTTCAGTTAGTCACGCATTTATCAACGACCCCAAGTTTGCTTATTGAAACGCGCTTTTCAGATAGCACGCATCAAATTGATATCAATGAATTGCCTTTAGGCATATATGCCACGCTAAGTCAGCTCAAAGCCAGCATGAATGGTGCTGATATTCATTTAGTGACCAGCAATAAAGTCGATACCACCATTTCAACGCATGACCTGTTATTTCTTCAAGAAAATATTAAACATAACGTCGTGACGGATTTTACGCTAGATGCGTTTAATCATTCAAAAGAAAGTCCACTGATTATTACTTGGGATAAGCCTGATTTTGACTACGCCGCGTTAATTACCGATGCGAATACGCTACATCTTGCCGAAAAATTCAATGAAAATGATAAAATGGCTGCTGGCGGTATTCAATTTAGCGCATCTTCTACCCTTAACGCACCGCAAGTGACTACATTAATCCATTCCTTTATTTATAAAACCCTCCAAGAGATGAAGTTTTATGAATATTCGAATATACCAGCAATCAGTAAAATTGAGGATTCAGCGAATGCTATTGAGTCCCACCTCGGTGCTATTTCAACGTTAATCACGCAAACCCCCAAATTGTTTGGCGTTAATTATGACTATATTAATCTACAAACAAGCACGGTTGCCCCCACAATTCACATCAACAGTGGCGCACAAATGCTACACATCGCCAGTAGCGATATTGCCACTTTTGCGCCAGCACTCAAAGCCATTAGTGAAAGTTATCTTCTGGTCATTGAAGGCAGTTCTAGCGAATTGAACGCGATGGATTTGAGCTCGCTTGATATTGCAAAACACCCCAATATCAAAATTGAGCTCAAGCCAACCGATTTGAACAATGATATTGCCATCAAAGCAACGTATACGTTTGAAGAAAAAGATAGCACCGGCAACGTCTTGCTGTCATACCAAACCCCAAGTTCAGCAATTATCAGCGTGGATTTAACCGCCCTGTCCTCAGTGAAAACGATTGTAGCACCACCTGATTTATTGCCCAATGGCGAACTTGCCAAAGATGTTGTGACGATAACCGACAATAAAGCACACACGCACACCATAACGCTTCCCAATAAAAGCGTTGTTGTCGTCTATAAACCGCTGGACTTAATTGCAGAATCGTCATCTATCACAAAAGACGTTGTCACGGTGACTGAGGCACTAAAAATAGCCGCAAATAACACCGTCACGTCATTCAAAATTAAAGACACCGCGCTCAACATCGCCAATCATTTTGATGAGCTGATTACTATACAACGCGCTGGAAAATTGCTGGATGTGTGCGTAACGGATTCTGTAGAGGGGCAATACAGTTTGCCCTTCCCCAAGTTAAGTACGACTAATCAAAATTTATTAGCCAGCCAAGTGATCAATCTCACGCACTGGAATGCCACCACGTCAGATATGGCTAAAAAGTTTGCCAATAGCAATGTCACCGCCATTGATGTCATTGATTCACTGGCTAATATCCAAAAAAATATTGATATTTTGCAAGCAGATAACAGCAAAATTCGCACGGTATCGTTTGCCAGTGACGAGGCGCAACCCCTTCTCAATTTAACCTATGACCAATATATGAATGACGTTGATGTATTAGAAAAAATATCGAGTCCGCATACCGTTATCGTGACATCGGGGAAATCTACCACTATCCCGTCAAGTTTTTATAAAGCGAGTCATTCAATGGATACACTCAATTATTACGGCACACTAAAAAATTTGGATGTCGATCATAGCGACGTCACCCTAAAGTACAACACAGCTAAAAATGAAGTCATTAAGCTAACACATTTCAATAGTGGCGATAGTGTGCAATTCAATAGCGCAGACAATAAAGCCATTAGCGTGGATCAACTGCATTTATACAATACAACGGTCGATAATCAATTTGGCGTGTTAATTTCAACTAACGCCGCTGATCAAAGTACGTTTAATGGTGTTTTCATTGTCGGTTTAACCCTATCTATGCTAACCACAAACACCGTTAATGACATTATTTTTGATGATAACACCTCAGATAATGTCAATCTTGCGGACAATCAAAATCACGTTGCCATTGTCGGTGTTCCGCTCCTTGTTTAGCGATTCATTACGTGACGATTTTTATACAAACTTACAATATTACTCACTTCCATTTATGAAAAAATCACATGACATTAGTAAGTTGGTTCATATTGTAGCGGTATTGCTAACGCCAACCGCGTGGGCAGTTGACATCGCACCATCAACAGATCGCCCAAGTTTACATAAGCCCCCTCGCACCGATTTTTTATCTGAAAAACAGGGATTTACACTGCCCAATCTTCTCGATACGGCAACTATCGCGCCACAGCAAGAAAATCGTTATATTGAGCAATACCGTTTTCAAGGCAATACGGTGTTCGATGAATCGCAACTCCAAGCACTCACTTTGCCTTATAGAGCAAGAAACGTTCGCATTGATGAACTCGAAGCACTTCGTCAACAACTCACCCATTTTTATATCGACCATGGCTATATCAATTCAGGGGCGCGAATTCTCCCCAATGCACTACAAGAAGGAATATTAACGTTTGACATTGTTGAAGGTAAACTCGATGACGTGCAAATTCACGGTCAAGAACGCTTAAATGAAGACTATATTAAAAATCGTCTATTAACTGATGAACCGCTCAATATCAACGACGTTAAAGAAAAATTCCAACTCTTACTCTCCGATCCGCTGATTTCATCGATGCAGGGAAGTTTACTGCCCAGTGCGCAGTCAAACCATAGCATTCTCTCTATTGATGTCACGCGTGCACGTCCTTATCAAGTCACTTTCTTTGGCAATAATTATCGCCCACCTTCTGTGGGTGGTGAGGGAGGGGGCGTGAGCAGTTAGGTGAGTAATCTAACAGGGCTAGGCGATACGTTGAATTTTACGTTTCAAGGCAGCGAAGGCACGCGGTTCTATAGCGGTGGCTGGCGTACGCCTATTTTCAATCAAGGCACACAGGTCTATGTGAATTTCACAGAAGGTGATTCGTGGCTTATGGAATCGAGAATAAATCAATCTACAGTAGATTTACTTAACATTAAAAGTAAAGTACATAATATTGAAGCCGGAATTAGCCACCCACTGATTGAAAGTCTTCAACGGAAATTGACGATTGGAAGTAGTTTTGCGATTCGCCAAAATGATACTGGTCTACTTGATCGACCTTTTTCATTTTCACCTTCACCCAGTATCGGTGATGATGGTCATAGCCAAGCCACTGTCGTCCGTTTTTATCAAGAACATATTGAACGCAGAGAAGAACAAGTCTTAGCGCTACGCTCAACCTTTAGCGTCGGACTCAATGCCTTAGGCTCAACACCGCAAATAGATAACCATACACCTAGCAGTGAGTTTTTTGCATGGCTGGGTCAAGGTCAATACGCGCATCAAGTCTTTGATAATGGTTCACAAATTGTATTGCGTGGCAATGTTCAAGTTAGCAACAGTGCGCTTTTGCCGATTGAACGTTTAGCCGTTGGCGGGGTGAATACTGTTCGAGGATAC
>OMIH01000005.1 GCA_900299045.1 Methylococcaceae bacterium | reverse complement strand
TTTTTTCAAGCAGAAGACGGCATACGAGATAGCGTAGCGTCTCGTGGGCTCGGAGATGTGTATAAGAGACAGTGCGTATCTTGCGCATGAATTGGAGCTTTTAATAATTCAGCAAATAATCCCATGTGTGATGCTAATTCAGGAATGACGGGGATTTTCCATGATTTACCGACGACAAGCGCGAGGATATTGGTTAGCCATGGGCGGTCAGAATGCGCTTGACGAATTAAAAACTCGTAAGAGTGACCATCTGTATTGATCATAAAATCTTCTACCCACACATCAATCGTATCAATTTCACCATACAATTGTGTTTTGACATGAAATTTACGATTTTCTAAATCAAATTCAAACTCCAGCAATCGAGCGATGCCTTTGAGAATGAGGTTAGATACCCAAATAATCAAGATGGTGGGCGTTAATTTGATGGCTATTTTAATTAAAGCGGCTTTTAAACTCATATTTTTTCTCGTTATTTTTAAAAAATTTATCACGCCATTATAAATCATTATTGCGTGTAAAATTTTAAAATTTTTTTAGAGTTCAACAATGAATGAAGGCAATTTAAGCGTTTAAACAGTGAGCTTGTGTGGCGGATGGTGGGTATTTTGGCTCTATATGGAATGCCACATAGAGCCATCGATTGTTATTTAAACAATTTTTTCTAAGTGTTGAAGATGTGACTCTAATTCATTGAGTACATCGCGTTGCATACCCGTTAAATTAAGACCGCTACGCAATTCATGAATCCGCGCGTTAATTTTTTCAAGGCATTCTTCTTGTTCAACTTTGCGTAAATACAATTTATTGACCATCATACGAAACGACAAACTTAACTTGCGAAAACGCCCACGTTCATGCGGTACGGTGAGTACGTCAAATTGTCCATCACCCACTTGCTCACAAAGTTCGCCTAAATTATAAAGCGGAATGGCACTTTTATTGGCAAGATACATAGCAATAGTGGCACTAATTCCACCGGCAATTATCAATGTAATTAAATTTCCAACAAAAATAAATATACCAAGACGCTCCCACGCTTCGACAATATTAAAATAGACACTTTGAGGGGGTTTGCTGGTGATCCAATAAATTAATCCAGCGTAACTTAAGCCGGCAACAATGATTAACCCGAATAAAATTGAAAAAATACGCCAAACTTCAGCATATTGCTTTCTTGCGAGTCTGCTACGCGGTGTTGAGCGATACTTCATATTGTTGTACCTAATGTTAGTTTAATCAATAAAGCTATTTACCCACGCAAGTTGGCGAGGTAAACAAATGGTATTTAAATCGTAATTATTTTGCGCGAATTCACGCGCGTTTTTGCCTAGTCTTGCGCGTTCATCTGGCGCATCGAGCAGTTCACATACGTTATGTGCGAGTGCATCAATATCAAAAAAATCGACCAAACGACCCGTTTCATTATGATGAATGGCTTCGTGTAGCGGTTGCGTATCACTCGCAACAATACAGCAGCCTACACTCATTGCTTCGAGTAAACTCCAACTCAGCACAAAAGGGTAGGTCAAATAAACGTGTACGCGTGAGAGTTGCAGCAATGGAATAAAATGCGCGTAATCAATGTGCCCCAAAAAATGAATTCGACTCATATCAAGTTGATCTGCCACTTCACTTAAAAAAATATCTTTCCATTTTTTACCATCAGGCGCTTTTGAACCATAACTCACGCCGTCGGCACCGACAATTAGAATACGTGCGTTTGGTCGCTGGCGCATAATATTAGGCAAAGCACGCATAAAGCTATGATAGCCGCGATAAGGCTCTAAATTACGATTGACAAACGTGATGACTTCATCGTTGCGTGTGAGTGTAATCGTACCGCCCGTACTGGTATTCAATGATAAACTGACATTAGGGTTGGGGGCGAGTGCTTTTGTATCAATACCATCATGAATAACCGTAATGTGGCTGCGAAATGGCTCAGGAAAGGTACTAGCTTGCCAATAAGTGGGTGAAATCCCTGCATCAGCAATATCAAAATGCAGTAAGTTATTGGTATTTTTTAAGCGCAGACGACAATCATTTGTCGGATCTGCATTCATAAATTCGGGATCAAAATTGACGTCTGTGCCGTGCGTGTGATAAAAAAATTCGCAATAAATTGCCATTTTTGTATGGGGCCAAATGTCTTTGAGAAATAAACTTTCACCCCAGCCAGAATGTGCAATAATTAAATCGGGGATAAATCCCGATTCACGCAACGCCAATGCCGCATGAAATGCCGCTTCACCACGAATGACCTTTGTTTCAAAATCGCTCACCCATGGATGAACATTCGGGGTTGTGCCACGCGCTGCTTGATAGCTAATTAATCGAACACCTTGCCACATTTCAGGCATTCCCGATTGCATGGTGAACGCGACCACTTCATTAGCGGAATTTTCAGCGAGTGCGGGTGCAAGGTGTTTGAATTGCCCCGGAAAATTTTGGTGTACAAATAGTATTCGCATAATCAGTTTACATTGTCTGTTTTTTCATAATAGTTTCAACGCGTTGCAAATCGTCAATGGTATCAACTCCTGCAATAGGCGCTACTTCAACTGTTTGCACTAAAATTTTTTCTCCATGCCACAAAATACGCAACTGCTCAAGCGCTTCAATCGATTCCAGTGGTGAAGGCGACCATGCACAGTATTTTTTTAAAAATCCAACAGTATAGGCGTAAAGACCAATATGACGCCAATAGAGAAAGTCACTAGGTACTTCTTGCGTCGTGGCAAACGTAGCGCGATTCCACGCAATAGGCGCTCGACTGAAATACAGCGCATAGCCTTGTTTGTCGAGTACCACTTTCACTGCATTAGGATTGAAAATTTCATGGCTATCGCCTATTTTTGCGGCAAGCGTTGCAATACCTGCTTGTGTTTGGCTTGCGAGCGCTTGTGCTACTTGATTTATATAATGCGCTGGTAATAATGGCTCATCACCTTGAAGATTAACAATTATCGTGCCATCTTCCCATCCTAATTTTTCAGCGACTTCTGCAATACGTTCGGTACCGCTTTCGTGGTGTTGGCTGGTTAATATACCTTCAATTCCAAGTGCTTCAATTGTCTTTAAAATGCGTTCGTCATCGGTAGCAACGATAATTTGCTGTGCATTCGCCTCATTTGCTCGATCACACACATGCGCAATCATTGGCTTGCCTGCAATCGGCAATAAAGGCTTTCCTGGTAGACGTGTTGAGGCGTAGCGGGCAGGGATGACGACTTTAAAAGGGATACTCATTTTGCAAGCGCGTCATACTCTTCCAATGAGATATGGCGTGCTTCATCTTCAAGCATGACTGGAATGGCATCACGAATAGGGAAGGCGAGTCGATCTGCGCGGCAAATTAATTCTTGAGCAGTTTTGTCGTAATGAAGCGGACTTTTGCATAGTGGGCAGGCTAAAATATCCAGCAATTTCGGGTCAATCATAAGGCTCTCTTGAATGGTTTTGTGTGGAGTAAAGTTAAAAATTGCTGAGTAAATTCAGCAGGTAGCTGCGCACTAATCGGTACAAACCAATGATTTTCGGTGGCAAACGCTTGGCATTTTACCGCATCTTTCTCCGTCATAAGAACAAGTTGATGATTAAAGTTGATTTCTTTGGGTAAAAAGACATGATGATCCGGAAAGCTGTGGTCGATACGCTCGGTAATACCGGCTTTATCGAGTTGAGCAAAAAAACGCGCTGGATTGCCAATTCCCGCAACGGCATGACAGGGAAATAGACTGAAGTCACGCAATGGCTTGGTTTCACCAGTCAATAAATTGACAGCATTATCGTCAATAAGTTCCATTTCCCATTCGTGCCACGCCATATCGGTTTGTTTTTTTCCGTTGACGACGACGAAATCTACCGTATTTAAACGCTCAATAGGTTCACGCAGTGGACCGGCAGGCAGACAAATTGAATTACCAAAACGTCGTTCACCATCAATAACCGCAATTTCAATATCGCGTTTAAGCGCATAATGCTGTAAACCGTCATCGGATAAAATCACATCACATGGCGCGTGTTTTAATAAAAAATGCGCTGCTGCAACGCGATTAACACCGACTGCCATAGGGCATTGTGTTTGTTTGACTAGAAGGAGCGCTTCATCTCCAACATCGCTTGCTTTGCTTGTTTGCGTGACCATTTTAACGTCAGTTTTCCCCCCATAACCACGACTAATGATGCCAACGCGATAGCCTTCATTTTTTAACAAATTGGCTAAATATATGGTGAGAGGGGTTTTGCCTGTACCGCCTACGGTAATGTTGCCAATCATCACGACAGGAACAGGCATCGCTTCACTTTTGAAAACACCGATTTTATAAAGCCATCGACGACATTTCACGATATCAATAAACAGCATCGCCAACGGAGTGAGTGCGGCACCGATAAAATGGTCTTGATACCAAATATCCGTTAAATAACGTGAAATGGTTTTTTTCATGAAATAATGTCGTCAGATGAAAGTGTTGTTAAAGTGATGCCAATTAGCTTAATAACGTGAGTATAACCAATACCGTCATTATCTGTGACTAGATAAGCGTCCGTTGTACCGATCACTTGACCAACATAAAACTTAATAGTGCCGTTAAGTTTATCATCAGCATTTTTAAGTAAGTTCGTTAAGCTATCTATTGATTTTTCCGCAACAAAAAAATTATCGCCGCTACCACCAACGCCAAATCCTGATAGTTTGTCGCTACCGCTTTGAAAATCAGTAATGACATCTGTATAGATGGGACTTTTTGTATTTAAATCACCGGAAAAAATAAACGTGTCGTTACCCGCACCGCCTGTCATTGAATCGATGCCATCGCCACCAGTGAGCGTATCATCTCCAGTTCCACCACTAAGCGTGTCGTTGCCCGCTCCGCCAGTAATACTGTCGTTTCCATTCCCCCCCGTAATGGAGTTAATACCTGTGGAACCCGTAATTGTGGTACTGTCTGAAATAGCGACATCAATGGACAATGTGCCATTGTTTTTAATACTACTGTAATCCGATGTCGCGTTGGTCGCTCTCACATTGGCTACACCGTTAGCAGAAATAATCAGCGTATCGTCGGTTAAATTGAAATCTGTGATTGTATCAACGCCTGTACCGCTATCGAAGGTATCATTGCCGCTGCCACCGGTCAGTGTATCATTGCCACTTCCACCAATGATACTATCGTCACCATCGCCGCCTGTAATACTATCATTGTTATTTCCACCCACTATGGTGTCATTGCCAACACCACCGTTAATAGTATTATTGCCTAGTGCCATCGTAATTTTATCGTCACCACTGCCGCCATCAACACTATTATTGCCACCTGTATCAGAAATAATATCATCGCCATCACCACCGATGATGGTGTCATTGCCTATGCCGGTCGTAATTTTATCGCCACCGCTACCACCATCAATACTGTTATTTCCACCTGCGTCAGAAATAGTATCATCTCCATCGCCACCCAGAATAGTATCGATATTTGAACCGCCTACAATAGTGTCACTACCAGCACTTCCGACAATACTATTAACACCATTAGAGCCATTAATTTCACTGTTCACAATAGAGGCGGTAATTAGTAATTTACCTTGATTTGTGACAATTTTGCTGTAATCAAATACAGCGTTCGAAGGCGTTACTTTAGCCATTGCACCATTTGAAATAGTTAGCTTATCTTCCGTGTTAAAATCAGTAATGGTATCGGTACCAAAATCGACGGTGATGGTATCAGTTCCTGCGCCGCCTGTAATCGTGTCGTCACCTGAGCCACCAGTAATATTGTCATCACCTGCGCCACCATTGATAACATCATTCCCTGCGTTACTTTTGATGGTGTCATTGCCTGCGCCACCATTAATAGTATCATTTCCTGCGCCGCTGGTGACACTGTCATTTCCTGCACCACCGTCAATGTTATTTGCACCGTCTCCAGCTGAAATAATATCGTTTCCATCACCACTTGAAATAGAATCATTTCCAGAGCCTGTTGTGATGTTGTCGATACCTGCGCCCCCGATAATGGTGTTATTGCCTTCATTATCATTAATAATACTCAAGCCAGCACCACCTGTAATGCTGTCGTCACCCAAACCACCGTCAATACTATTATTTCCATCACCACCTAAAATGGTGTCATTTCCAGTGCCACCTAAGATAGTATCATTGCCAATTCCCCCCGTGATGTTATCATCACCAGAGCCGCCATCTATGCTGTTCTGTCTCTTATACACATCTCCGAGCCCACGAG
>OMIH01000004.1 GCA_900299045.1 Methylococcaceae bacterium | reverse complement strand
ATGACATCAATTCATTGACGACAAGTATTGCATCAAAAGCCAGAGCATTAGGTGGTTATACTCGCCAAAACCTGATATTAGCTGCGAGTAATAGCGTGAATGTACCCGATGCAAATAAAACCACGACAGGTTTTCGCGGTGATCCAACCTCGCAATATGGCGGTTGGCATTGACACATGCTTTAATAATTTTAAACGAAGGTTTTAGGTTTTCATGTTTCACCATGCGCTATGAGAATCAAGTAAAGACAACTGGTCGTATAACAGTAAATGATCGATACACTGGAAAACCAAAGACTCAAAATAAACTGTATTATCATGATGCCTAAATGGCACACCGATAACGTTCACTAAAACTATCACTAAAGAGAAAAAAATGGCTTACACTGATCAATTTATCCAAATGGGCGAAGTAGCTCGTTCACGAGTTAATGCAGTAAAACCAAATGAGGTAGATCATCTTTTAGAAAAAGGTGTTATTGCATTAGATATTCGCGATAAAGAAGAGCATGATGCCGATCATATCGCAGGCTCAAAACACATTAGCAGAGGGAAGTTAGAAATGAATATCGAAGATGAAATTCCTGATTTGGATACTCCTATCATTACCTATTGCAATGTGAATTATCGCGGAGCCATGTCAGCAGATACTTTGCATACAATGGGATATAGTAATGTGAGCTATATCGAAGGCGGATTAAAAGCCTATCGAGCATGGCAAAATCAATAAAAAACGTTTTCAGCTATTACAAGTGCGATGTCATCTGTCAAAAGTTGTATGCTCAAATCATAGAGCAATAAGACAAGGGATATTTGGTTCACTTTGTTATTTGGTGTAAATCGTTGCGAAAACATGATGAAATATCATCCTTGCGTAGTATTAATGCTCCTGTTTGTAATTAACAAACAGGAGCATTATATCAAATATCTTCACGCTCTAAATCAATTGAACTATTTAGTTGGTTTTGAGCGTTTCGAAATTTCAGGAGTGCGTTGTCACTTTTTATGGTGAACTAGCTTATAACTTGTTTTGTAGGTTTCTTCATGTAAGCTCAATTCGGTTAGAACCAATGTGGATACTACTGAGCAGTGCATTTGTAAATATTTTGTCAATATTTACAGGCTTAGCATGGAGCTTTATTTTTGGTGTTTTATCTCTAACCTTATTCTTCTTTATTGGTAATCTCGATCGTTTACTATCTAATTAATAACGATAAGACTACGTCATTAGTAAATAGTGAAATATCGTTGGATTTATAATTAGGAAATGTAGACTATTTATTCGTATTTTTTAATTAAAATTGGAAACACAAACCATGATATTCAATTCTGATCTTATTTCTTTTACGGTTAGTGTGGCATTTATCTTAATATACTCTTTATATTCAAAGCTAAAGCACAGTCCGGCACAATCGAATGTTCATATGTTCAATGCTCAAATTAGAAAGCAATGGGTAAAAAAAATAATGGGTAACGACAGTTTGAGTATAGTTGCTATTCAA
Organism: Methylococcaceae bacterium; assembly: GCA_900299045.1. Lineage (GTDB taxonomy): Bacteria > Pseudomonadota > Gammaproteobacteria > Methylococcales > Methylomonadaceae > UBA10906. The sequence continues at coordinate 5,629 of OMIH01000004.1, read as the reverse complement.
ACACTTCGTAATTCCGTAATTGCTGCCAATTTTATGGCGTCAACTTCAATATTATTAATCATGGGGGCTCTAAATTTAAGTGAAAAAACTAAGCATCTTGCACTGCCATTCCCTTTTAACGACATCCATTCAGTGGACTATACTGATATATGGCAACTTAAACTAGGATTATTATTGCTGAGCTTTGCTTTTGCTTTTTACTGCTTTTCAATGGCAACTCGATTTTTTAATCATGTCGGTTATATGATTAGTCTTTCCGTTGATAATAACTTAGTAAAACAAACTAGTTCATATTTAAATAAGGCGGGAAGTTATTATTCCTTGGGAATTCGTACATTTTTTTTTAGCATTCCAATTATTTTGTGGTTTTTTAGTCCTTATTTTTTGATATTAGGGACATTAGTATTAATTGCGTGGTTAACTATATTAAATAAAATGCCGTTATAATTAAAAAATCATCCAATAGCGCGATGCTCAACTTTTTAATTTTGGAGTTGTTAATTAAATATAGCAAATATAAAATCAAGCTAATTATTCTAGGTGGAAGATTTTACATCAAATGCAATGCAAACGCGTTGTTCATCGCTATAAAAAGGATGTGTACGATGAAAGAGCGAAGAGGGAAATAAAACGATATCTCCTACAGATTGATCTACGATACAGAAAGGAAAATTTACCTGCTGCCTATGTGGGTAATCATCGCCATGGATTCCATATTCAAAACTCCCTTCATGAGTAGATTTTTTATCGGGTAACTGTAAATACACACACCCGCTAATCCAACCTTCTTCGTGAATGTGTGATGTGAGATAACCTCCTTTATTCATATGCAAATACCAAGAACTGCTAAATTCGATGACGTCAGGAAAATAATGTATTAATTGACAATCAACAGTTTGATAATGCTGACGGTAGGCGTAAATTTGCTCTCGAATGAGCGCAGCTAATGTTTGAAAAGAGGCTTCTGAACGTTGCAACAGATTACCGGCAGATTGAACACCAAAATAAAGCCTTCCTTGTTTTCTTTCTGAAATTGCTAACTGCGCAATATCAGTCAGTAGTTGTGTTCGTAGAGTACTTTGTGGTGCGGCTAGTTCTTCAATAGATGTTTGCTGCACCCATTGCATGGGATTTGGACAAAATGTATATGGATCGACTACTCCAAAACTGTGAGCGTAATGCGCTGATAATGCACTTAATAAAACAGAAGTGTGTGGTTGTTTCTCAATTAATTTATCAAATGCGGCTTTGAAACGATCAAATTGTTGAGTTTTGTAGAGGCATTGTAGGCTTCTCTCTTTTGCATCAGAAAATGTCGAGGCATCAAAATAGGGGATCGCTTTGGTCAATTCATTGGTCAAACAATAATATTCGCCTAAATTGTACAAAGCACGCGAATGTTGGGGAACGATTTCAAGTGTTTTTTGATAACAACGCACTGCATCGATCATATTTCCTGCATCACGATACGTTTCCCCTAAATTATTCCACGCATCTTCAAAATCAGACTGGTGCACCAAACAACGCTCAAAAGCCACCATCGCCGCTTGATGTTCACCTAAATCATGAAGTACTGTACCCAAATTAAACTGTGATTGTGCATCATCATGCCAATGTAGCGCTTGCTCGTAATAAGTTTTAGCGTCTTGTAATTTTCCTTGCTGTTGTCGAATTGTACCTAAATTGACCAGAGCCTCGACAAAATTAGCTTGCAATTGAATGGCTTGTGTGTAGTGATCTGCAGCTTTATCAATTTGTTGTTGCCCTTGATAGAGTGCTGCTAAATTGAAATGTGCCATAGTAAAATGAGGGTTGTAATGCAATGCTTTTTTGTAATTTTCTATAGCCAGATCAAAAGATTGTATTTGGGTGTATAAACTGGCTAAATTAAAATAAACTTCTGGAATTTGGGCGTTAAGTGCTCGAATACGCTCAAAACTAAAAATAGCGGCCTGGTATTCGCCTTGTGCTTGCTGGCATACGCCTAGTAAATTCCAAAGACCTAGGTGCTGAGGACATTTCTTAAGATAAGCCTTCAATTCAGTTTGTGCTTGTGCATAAAAACCAGTCTGTACCAATTTTTGCAATTGTATTATTTTATCGGGCGTAATTTTTTGTGATTTCATACAGCAACACCTAAAAGAGGAAAGTATAGTGCAACCTCTATTTGATGTAAAAATTAAGTAATAAATATAGGAATAAATTTGACACAAAACAGTCATTTCATTTAAGGTGTCATTTTGTCACCATTGAGAATAAGTTATGATTGCCATGAGCAGCGAACGTATTACCGCTAGAGTATCGGCGCAAATCAAACAAACCCTAACGGATGCAGCCAATCTCTCTGGCGCGACGTTGAATCAGTTTTTGGTACACGCGGCGCTTGAAAAGGCACAATACATTATTGAAAAAGATAAATTGATTCATCTGAGTAAAAATGATGCAGAAGCTTTTTTTCGAGCACTAGAGAATCCTCCCCAAGCCAATGCAAAACTGCTGGATGCGGTTAAACACTACAAAGCGACTATGACGTGAGCTCGACGTTAAAAATAGAAGTACTCTCTAAATCACACCATCGTGATGAGTTTGATTGTGGCAATGCCGTGTTAAACCATTTTTTACAAAAAATTGCACGCCAACATAATGAGAAAGGACTGTCTAAAACGTTTGTTTTAATTGATGCGGCACATCCCAATGCTATTATTGCCTACATGAGTATGGTGGTATGTGAGGTGTTAGCACAAGAGATTCCTCATCAATGGGTAAATAAGTATCCTCGACGTATTCCTGCGGCAAAGTTAGTGAAGCTTGCTGTGACACAAAAGAAACAGAGAAAGGGTTACGGTACCTTACTACTCGTTGATGCAATGCAAAAGACGCTGCACGTTTCTCACACCATGGGAATAGCAGGGCTTTTTGTGGATGCTAAAGATGAAGCAGCTAAAAGGTATTATCATCAATTTGGTTTTATAGCTCTGCCAGATCAATTGGATAATCTTTTTCTGCCTTTATCCACTCTCGCTAGCACGCTGCAGCATGAACTAATTGCGTTGTGATAAGCATTCAACAACAAATTGCATTCTTGGAAGAGAAAGTCGACTGTCTTGATAGAGAGCGCGACAGATTATGTCACGAATTAGCGCAATTAAAAAATCAACTTCAACAGCAAAATCAAGTTAAGTTATCTAACGCCTCAAATCTTACATATCAATCCTCTACTGAGGAGAAAGTGGCTCTTTTTCGTCGTCTATTTAAAGGTCGCGAAGATATTTATTCAAGACGTTTTGTGAATAATAAAACGGGGAAGTCGGGGTATTCACCCGTTTGTGAAAATGAATGGAAACCTCGAATTTGTGAAAAGCCTAAAATGAAATGTGGTGATTGTCTGCATCGTGCTTTTTTACCTATTACTGATCAGGTCATTACGAATCATTTGGCTGGTTATGATAATACACGAGAATATTCAAATGATTTTGTGATGGGTATCTATCCCATGATGAAGGATGAGCGATGCTGGTTTTTAGCCATTGACTTTGATAAAACATCATGGCGAAAGGATGTCTATGCGTTTATTTCTGCCTGCAGAGAAAATATTATTCCCTATAGTACTGAGATATCTCGCTCGGGTAGAGGTGCACATGTATGGATATTTTTCAGTGAACCCGTGTTGGCTATAGAGGCTCGAAAATTAGGTTCTTACCTTTTAACGCAAGCGATGGACGCGCATCCTGAATTAAGTTTTGAATCCTACGATCGTTTATTTCCTAACCAAGATACTTTACCCAAAGGCGGATTTGGGAATCTTATTGCACTGCCTTTGCAGAAAAAACCTCGTAATGAGGGCTACAGCGTTTTTGTAAATGATGATTTTATGGTTTATACGGATCAATGGGCGTATTTATCGTCTATTGAGCGTTTGTCCTCACAAGAATTGAATAATCTAATAACAAAAGCTGAGAAGCAAAATGCCATTTTAGGTGTGAAACTTCCCCTCAGTGAAGGTGATGTTGAGCCATGGCAATTACCACCATCACGTAAAATAAAAGAGCCTATCATTAGTGATCAGCTACCCAAATCAGTGATGATCGTCGTTAGTAATCAAATTTTTATCGATATCAATAATCTACCGACTGTTTTACAAAGTAAAATCATACGATTGGCTGCTTTTCAAAATCCTGAGTTTTATAAGAATCAGGCTATGCGGTTGTCTACATTTAATACGCCTAGAATTATTTCCTGTGCACAGTATTACCCTAAGCATATTGCTTTGCCACGAGGCTGTCAGGAGGATTTATTGAATCTACTTGATGATTTGAAAATTGAACCTATCATTGACGATAAACGATTTGAGGGTAATAAAATTGAAAATGTAAAATTTCAAGGGAAACTCACCATCGAGCAAGAGCAGGTGGTTGGCAAGCTACTTGAGCATGATATTGGCTCGTTGTCTGCGACTACAGCGTTTGGTAAAACGGTGATTGCACTCAATATCTTGGCTCATCGCAAAGTGAATACGTTAATTGTGGTTCATCGCAGGCAACTATTAGATCAATGGTTAGAGCGAATTCAGATGTTTTTAAATTTGCCCACAGCAATGATTGGGAAAATTGTCGGTGGCAAAAATAAAGCCACAGGTATTATTGATGTTGCACTGATTCAAAGTTTATCGAAAAAACAAGTTGTCGATGATGTGGTCGTGAATTATGGACAGATTATTTTTGACGAGTGTCATCATTTATCTGCCGTGAGTTTTGAATCGGTTGCCCTGGCATGTAGGGCAAAATATGTACTCGGACTGTCTGCTACGCTCACACGAAAAGATGGTCATCATCCCATTATCTTTATGCAGTGTGGTCCAATTCGTTATGAAGTGAGCGCGAAAAAGCAAGCCTCAGAGAGACCTTTTGAGCATTTTGTTATCCAGCGGCATACCGATTTCGAGATGCCTCCGAACGTTTCGCCTAAACTTTCAATGACTCATATTTATCAAGCATTGATAAATGATAATCTACGCAATCAATTTATTCTGAACGATATAAAAAAAGCCCTATCTGAAAAAAGATCGTTGTTGATATTAACCGAACGTAGAGAGCATGTATTGTTATTAGCGGAGAAAATTCAAGTGTTCGTAAGAAATATATTTGTGATGCAAGGCGGAATGGAGGCTAATAAACGCGAACTATTAGTTAGTGAATTGCAGGCAGTGCCACCTAATGAAGCGGTTGTAATTATTGCAACAGGACGTTATCTTGGCGAAGGCTTTGATTGTGCACGATTAGATACTTTGTTTTTGGTTATGCCAATTTCATGGAAAGGAACGTTAGCTCAATATGTAGGCAGACTGCATCGTTTGTATGATGCAAAAACAGAAGTGCGAATTTATGATTATGTAGATAGTAAAGTTCCCATATTAGAGAGAATGAGTGAAAAAAGGAGAATCGGGTACAAACATTTGGGCTATTCACTTATTGAAAACGATCAAAATCTTTTATTCAGTGTAGGTTAACAATATGGAATCTGAACAGCAACTAGCTAACCTCGTTGTTAGCGAATACAAACCAAGTTTACTTGAGCGTTGGGGTGTACGCTATTTTGATCATCTGGGGGAAAAGTTTGGTACATCAGAGTT
>OMIH01000003.1 GCA_900299045.1 Methylococcaceae bacterium | reverse complement strand
TGGTCAATGCAAAATGTATTCGTCATTTTTTCCAATTCATTGAAATAAAAGATTTTAGTCTTCAAACTTGATTTTTTGTCATGTATTCAGAAATGCAATGGACGTTTTCGATCTGCGGATAAAACAGTTTGTTTAAGTGCCAATAATAGATGCCCTAAACTACTTTTCCCCGCGCTGTTAGCACCAAAAATAACGGTTAATGGTGCAAGGCGAATATCGCCAGTATTTTTCCAAACCTTGAAATTTTCAATGTGTAAAGACGTTAGCATTAGTGCAATTCTCCATTTTCCAATTTATCCCATGCTTCCAGCACCAAACGGCGGGTGCGATATTCGCCAAATTGTTTGATTTCATTATTTTTGAGGACGCGGAACGTTTCAGAAGGATAATCTTCGCCCATTACGTCGGCTGGATCAAGAATATAGCGTAATTCATCGCGAGTTAATCCATACGCTTTTGCATACCACGCATCGAGTTCAGCGCGGAGAATCGCTCTGCGCTCGGGGTCAAATAAAAACGGTTCACCTTCATAACCCAAATCTTCTGCCCACGGTTTTAGGTTATAGGCAGTGTAGGTGAGTTCTAACACGCGCGGCACAATAAAGTTTAAATCATTGTCGTTATAGAAATCAGGAGGCAAAATTGGAAATTGTTTGTAATATCCAAAAGTCATATTTGTACCGCCTAATTTTTGTCGGACGATAAAGTCAAAAACTAATGCAGACATATTTGCTAAAAAAGCTGTACATTTTAATGGTAATTCTGAAAGAAACCATAAAGGCATAGAATGACCAACAGCCATAATTGGCATGACAGATGATATAAAACTTCGTTCATCAGTGCTACGAGCTATATTTCTCCATCCCATTAACCATTGATTTTGCCAGTTTTTATCATTCAAGCGTTGTTCAACTTCTTTTTTTTCCACCCAATAACGCGGCGTAACCTGAAAATCAGGTTCTTGTTTGTCAGCTAAATTAACATCTGTTGCGTTACCATCGGTCTGATAACTTGCCCAACGATGATCAAATTGATGAATCATTTTAGCTTCATAAAGCGGCAATCTTTCATCGTCTGGACTGTCTTTGAACAAATGGCTGTCGCTCGTCATATTAAACAATCCTTGTCTAAATGTGATTCCCCAATGATTTGTTTCTGGACTTTCTTGAATTAAAACTGGAACGCGCTGATAAATTTTGCGGGTGAGTTCGGCATCTTGGTTAGAGCGAAACACTGGACAAGTTAAGGTGTTCGGGTTAATCCGTTTAAAATCATCAGCCGTTAAAGCAAAGCGGCGATTTTGGTCTTTTAATTGTTCGGTATTGGTTAAGAAAAAGGCAAATTCGGCTTTTTCGGTTTGTCCTAGAGTTAGCAAACAAAATTTATAACTTCGATGAACGTCTGCAAAAATTGCTTCACGGTTTTCAAAATCATACAAACTCCCTAGTTTGCCGCTTTGGGCAATGTCACCAAAATAGGCTTTGGTGGAATCATCGGTTGCAATTCCTGTTGGCACAATAAAACCCGCTCGTCCATTTGGTGCAGTAATTTGACTGATAGTTTCAGAAAATAAAGGATAGGTATTGATTTTTCCAATCGCCGTCAAAGGAAAACGTTCAGATTCCCGATAAAAATTATTGCTAGATTCATAGCCTCTTTTATCAATTAAGTATTCTTTCCAAATACGAGGTTCTTCTATTTCTAGTTGTGCAATTGCTTTTTTCCGTTTTTCCCCAGACAACGCAGCAATTTGAGGAATACGAGTAGAAAAATACTCTTCTTCGCTTAATTGAGACACTTCCCAAGGTGGATTCCCTAGCACGCAATCAAAACCACCTTGAGCAAAAACTTGCGGGAAAATTAACGGCCAGTGAAATACTTTTGCTTCTACGCAGAGTTGACGAGCGTTTTTTAAACATTCAGCTTGATTAAATTTATCGTCAGCAATCGCTTGATTGATATACAATTCTGAGTACAGATTTTGGCTGGTTGGCGTGTTGAATTTTGCTTGCTCATCAGATTTGGGAGCTAAAAATGCACCGACAAATAAATCGGCGGCATTACCTAGCTTATGTTCTTTGGCGTGCTGAAGAAAATTTCGGTAGGCAGTTTCTTTAATAGTCGCTTGTGCTGGTTTGGCATCAGGCATTTTTTCGAGCTGTTCTAACTCAGATAATCCCGCATTATCATCAATAGCAATATCGAGATTGCGACTTTTTACAAGTTTAACAAACCCTTTTAACCCTTCTCTGTTTGTGAGGGCTATTTCTCTGCAAACTGTTTTGTCATCTCCTGAAAGCGGTTTGAATGCTGCATTGGGAATGCCAAATTTTAATTGATTAAGATTGCTCAAACCGATTAAAGCATCACCGCAAATTAGATGATGATCTAAAAATGATAAAGCTGCGCCTTCTTCAAAACCTTCTAACCATAACGCGGTGCGAGCGAGTTCGATTGCCATAGGATTTCGGTCAACACCAAAAATACATTTGCTAATCACTTCCCGCAAACAATGACGGTAATCTTGCGGTCTGACTGCGCCATCTATCGCGCGTAACGTTGCTAATTGTTCCGCTAAACGACGAGCCGCAGCCAATAAAAAATGTCCACTACCACAAGCAGGATCAATGACTTTGATTGCAAGTAACGCCTCAATTGGATTTTCTGGATTGCTGGCTAAACGATCTTCAATGACGGGATCAAGTGCAGATTTAATCAATTCTTGCACCAAACTATCGGGCGTGTAGTAGCTGCCGGTGGTTTTTCGGGAATTACCTTGAGTGCTTCCTTCACTTGTGCGACCTACGAAATCAAAACAACGGGCAGGAATATCGATTTCAGGAACTAATTCTAATAAACTTTCATACACTGAACCTAATTCTTCAGTTCCCATGTTGCGGTAATCAACGGGTGCTAAATTGCCGCTGACATTTGACCAGCGTAGTTCTTTGATTCCGTCTAATAAACTGGCGTTGCTTAGATTGGAGAAATCTAAGTTAGCACATTGGTTGATATTGAATAAACCACCTAATGCAGGTAAAGCTAGACGAGATTCGCCATTAGCTAAACCACGAAAGATAATACGCAATGTGTGCCATTGATCGTCAAACTTATTTCTAGCATGATGACTTAAACAGCGATGACGTAAATGAGCAAGCGCGTAGCCTTCAGCGTAGGCTTTACGGGCAGAAATTGCTGCTATAGAGTTGTCATCGGTGTGTAAGATGTCTCTATCTTCTACTGTAAATAGAAAAATAAGCCGATAAATCAAACGTAATAATTGTTGAAAATAGTCTTCTTTACTTAGTCGTCCTTCTAATAGATCTAAGCGTAGCGTGTCATTAGCTGGGTGTTGGATAAAACCATTTCCAAACTTGATCAAAGCGTTCGTAACCCCTTGACGTAACCCATCTCGCACGCGAGTACCATCACGTTTGCTTTCATCGCGCCAAATTTCCCAAATACAACCGCCATAAATTCCAGCACGACTAGCGTGGAGGATACGCCAAGCCATTTCAAATTCAGCAAAACGCTGACTATCTAACATGTCTTGCAAATCAAATTCTAAAAAGCTAGGACGAGTGAGTGTTGCGGCATCACGCAATAATCGAAGTTGCTTACCATTAGTTACAATTGCCCAAAGGTGGTCAGCACTTGCATTGATAAATTCTTGAGCTAATTGAAAAGCAGTTTTCTTACGAACACCACTACCGCTAATTGCAAACATGGGATCGGAATCGTCAAGACCTAATGTATGTGGGGCAATGACTACTGGAATAGTGTTATCTAATAGTAAGGTAATGGGATAAAAGCGATCGCCATTACTGAGTCCACTTATTAAATCGACACGTTGGTAATTAAGCGCATCTTTTAATAAATTACAGATAAATTTGATTGTTATTTGAGCAGGGTCTATATCTTTGCGATCTATATTTTGTGCAAAGTGTTTCCATTGTGCCGAAGCAATTTGAAAGGCGCGGCTGTATTCATCTTTAAGTTTTAATCCAATTGGTATGTTGTAATCAGCGACAGTTTGTTGTGTTGCTTGACCAAGCGCAGCTTTTTCTAGTTGGTCTGGTAAAAATAGACCGCCTTCCAAACGTATAGTTGGTAAGTTTAAGATGGTGGAAAAGTTTTTTCTGAGACGTTTCATATATTTTTATCTGCTTTCTACAGTGCGTCTGGTAACAAGACATAAACACCAATTACATCAACTGGCAAACAAGGACTAACATTATATTGTCCAACGTCACGAGCAGCTTCGCGCACACGTTGATGATCAGATAGCAAAATTTCAGATCGTGATTTGGCTAGTGATTCAATGTAATTTGATTGTGATTGAATAAAGTCCAGTGCTTGTTTAATTTCTCGTTGCATGACATCGACAGGTAGGTTTCCACTAGGTTCACATTTCAACAGATTGTCAGTTTGTTCATCGACAAGCCATTCAGGTTTTGAACGCCCCCGCACAGCTAATGTCACGGTTTCTTCAGCCATTAGTTGGTAAGGTTGACGACGACGAACATAGCTAAGTTGGTGTCGCAAACGCAGTACATATAATGTAGTAACTACATCAACAGCTTCCGTGACAGTGACAGCACAGCGAGCAGCCAAAGGATTTTCACTCGTTAACGCATCTTCTAATAAATGCTCTGCTAATAAAGTAACTACTGGGTGGCTACGATGTAAGTTTGTGAAATTTAGCAATAAAGGTTTTTCGATGCCTTCATCAAACAAACGTTGTTTAAATGCTTCGGGAAAATGTTGAGGTAATAATTTGTAATTATTTCGTTTTCCTGATTCTAATGGCGCATTTAGTCTTGCACAGGCAATTTGTACAAATCGTTTAACATCATCTTCAGTTCCCAACGCATTTTGTTGTTTTTCCCATTCAGGCATCACTTCATCGGGTCTAATTCGGCGTTGAGCAAATATTGTGCGATTAGCTTTCGCTTTATCAAGTGCGTTTTGCCATTGAGCTTGTAAAGGCTTCAGTTCTGCTTCAGCTTCTTTGAAATCAAATAGACCTAATTGTTTCACTTTTGAGGATTCAACACGTTTCATTAAAGCTGCTTTTACTAGAGCTTGGTTAATGCGTGTTTCGTCTTCTGGCATAGGAACTAAAACGCCAAGTTCTTGTCTGATTGTTTCTGCTTTTCGTAAAATGACGTTCAATACAAAACCATCTACAGGGTTATCTTGACCATATAGCATTGAGCATCGAACTTCTGATGCTTGTTGACCAAAACGATCAACCCTTCCTTCACGTTGTTCATGACGAGTTGGATTCCATGCCAAATCATAATGAATGACTGCTGTAAACAGATGTTGTAAGTTGATCCCTTCTGATAAACAATCGGTAGCAACTAAAACACGCTGTTCTGAATCTTCCATGTTTTGTACTCGTAATTTGCGTTCTTCAGGTGTGTATTCTCCCGTTACTGATTCTATGGTTATATTTGGAAATTGTTTTTGCAATTGCTGGGCAACATAATGAGACGTAGCTATGTAACGGCAAAATATAACTGGGTGATAACCTTCTTTAAGAAGATGTTTGATGTGTTCAATTAGTATCGCAAGTTTTGGATCACTAGCTTTACCACTTAAATTATTAGCTTGTGTTATTAAGTTTTGTAATCTTTCAATGTCTTGTAATTGAGCAGGTGGTTCTAAGTCATTACCCGCTAAATCATCGTTGCTACCATCATGTAACCGATTGTCCGCCAGACAAGTTTCATCATCTAAAGTACCAATTAAGCGGGTATTTAACGCTTTAACTGCAGCAGCAGGTGATGAAGCAACGCAGCGTAGCAAGGCAAGTGTGGCATACCATATTAATCGAGCATTACCGCTATTATTGGCTTCTACGGATTCAGCTAACTCACGACAATAGCTTTGGACATCATCAAAAAATTGCCCCCAAGCTCCACTGAGTTGATATGTAATTTCGGTTGTCATTCGCTTTGGAAAGCCGCGAGTATCATGCCATTCATCAATATCTTTACGGCGGCGTTGTACGAAGTGTCGTGCTAGTTCCATTCGTAATGGATCATCAGCAGAAATTTTGTGTTGTAACTCGGTAAATTTAGGATTTAGCAAAGATAGTAAGTTATAAAAAGCCTCTTCATCTCCAGAATGTGGCGTTGCTGTGAGTAACAATAAATGACGTTCTTCATTAGCAACTAATCGCTTCAACAACTCAAAGCGTAATTGTTTTCCTTGACCACTATTTGCACAGGTATGAGCTTCATCAACAATAATGCACTCTGGTGCGATAGTTAAAAAATGTTCTCGATGACGTTCACTTTTGATGTAGTCTAAGCTGACTACTACACACTTATGGTGGTCAAAGAGACTCACGCCATGTGGTAAATTACGCTCAATACGAGAAGCACTGGCTGATGTGAGTGCAACAGCTTGTAAATTGAATCGTTCATCTAATTCGTTTTGCCATTGGTCAACTAGGTGAGGAGGACACAATATGGCTAAACGGTTGATTTCTCCTCGATCCATTAATTCACGCGCAATAAGACCTGCTTCAATAGTTTTACCAATACCAACATCATCTGCAATTAAAAGGCGTACGGTTGTCAAACGTAATGCCATCAATAAAGGGACAAGCTGATAAGCACGTGGTTCGACTGCAATATTGCCAAAAGATCGAAATGGTCCACCTCCAGCGCGTAATTTCAATCGTAAAGCATCTCTCAATAGTAATGCAGCAGCATGATTACCTAGTTTTTCAGGATCAGGTGTCGGAAATGTAGCTTGTTCAACAGGTTGAAATTCTAGCTCTGGCATTAACGCTATTATTTCATCATCAGAGCCGCCTAATGGACGAAGTCGTAACCAATCAGCCTTAGATTCGGGTTGTACAACCCATTCACGCCCCCTAGCACGGACAAGATTTCCGATACTAAAATTAGCATTAGATATGCTCATGTAATCTCCCTTTATTTTTTACCGATCTGATCGGCATATTGAGCAAATAGGTTTGACCATTGATTTCGATTGGAGAAATCTAGTATTTGCCACCCTTTGTCTTGTAATTGGTTACTTAATTCATTGATTCGTCAACAGAAAACAGGACAGAAAAGTTAAGCTACATTTCGAAAAGATTCGAAGTTAGCAGGCGAGATTTGATTATTAGCGGAATGCCGGCGTTTTCGGTTATAAAACACTTCAATATAAT
>OMIH01000002.1 GCA_900299045.1 Methylococcaceae bacterium | reverse complement strand
ATATTTATTTTCATTAAATGAAACATTAACACTTTTAAATGCCCACGCTCAAGATACATTTGATTTTTTAATGATTCAACCTAAAAAACCACTTGAGCAAGCTGCTAGTCATGAACATGAACATTTGCCACCCTTTCAAAGGCTAGTAAATCTATTTCAAACAGAGCGAACGGATTTAGCCTTAATTTTTGGCTTGGCAATTGGCTCTGGTTTATTAGCATTATCAGCGCCAATTGCCGTACAAGCTGTTGTTAACACAGTCGCTATGGGTGGGATGGGGCAACCTATGGCTGTGCTCTCCATGATTCTTTTTGTTTTTTTAGCTTTTTCAGGCGCTATTTATGTATTAGAGGCTTATCTTGCTGAAATTATTCAACGTCGATTGTTTGTGCGATTAGCAACAGATTTAGCCTATCGTATTCCTAAAATATCAAGACATTTACATGATAAACATCGAGGCGCTGAATTAGTAAATCGTTTTTTTGATATTCAAACCATTCAAAAATTTTGCTCTGGTTTATTGCTAGATGGTGTGCGTTTATTGATGCAAACCCTAGCAGGATTGACGTTGTTAGCTTTTTACCACCCATTTTTACTTAGTTTTGATATTTTTTTATTAAGTAGCATTACTTTTATCTTATTTATATTAGGGCGCGGTGCTGTCAAAACATCTATTGCCGAATCCAAAGCAAAATATACCTTAGTTGATTGGCTTGAAGTGCTAGCTGATAATAAAAATACATTCAAAGCGGCATCCAATGAGCAATATGCACAAGAGCGTATTGATATGTTAGCGCAGGATTATCTCAATGGAAAAGCGGCACATTATCGTATTTTATTTCGACAAGTTATGAGTTCAATGGCGCTGTATGTCATTGCCAATACAGGACTCTTGTCAATTGGGGGGTATCTCGTTATTGAAGGGCAATTAACGCTTGGTCAATTAGTGGCAGCAGAATTAATTGTATCAATGGTGTTAGCGTCACTCATTAAATTTGGAAAGCACCTAGAGAGCTTTTACGATTTATTAACTGCAGTGGATAAAATAGGACACTTGCTTGATTTGCCACTTGAACAAGAAAAAGGAGTCATGCTTTCATTTTCAACACCTATTTCTGTTAATGTTGAGCAACTTTCTTTTCATTATGTACCCACTAGAAACCTTTTTTCAAATTTGAACTTTAGTATTACATCAGGTGAAAAAGTGGCGATATGTGGGTCTGCTAGTTGTGGAAAAACGACCTTAGCAGAATTACTTTATGGGTTACGAGAGGGGCAAAAAGGCAATATCTTTTTTGATAAAAACCGTTTACAAACGTTGCATTTACCTACTGTGCGAGAACAAGTTAGTTTGATCAACGATATTGAAATGATTGAAGGATCATTATTTGAAAATATTATTGTAGGACGAGAACAAATTGGGTCGGAGCAGGTTGCAAAAGTACTTTCCGATTTGGGACTCTTAGAGGAATTGGTTGCACAATTTGGTCAAACGCTTTCTCTACCCATTTCCGCTACAGGTTCACCACTTTCAAAAACTCAACAACGTTTAGTGATGCTGGCTAGAGGTGTGGTCAATAATCCTGTTTTGGTGTTAATTGATAGTCTATTAGATGAGCTTGATGACGAAACACAGATGCACGTTCTGAATTATTTTTTAGCTAAGAACACGCCTTGGACATTTATTGTGTTTACGCAAAACACGACTGTTGCATCGCAGTGTGAACGTATTATTTCACTTGTTTGAGTATTTCTATGAATAATAGACGCGTAGTTCAACGACTTTCAGCATTAAACGCAGCTAAAACACCAAGGATTGTTAGTATTTTAAGTCGGTGTTGCGTGTGGTTATTTGTCTTAATTCCATTATTACTGCTGATTTCACCTTGGCAACAAAATATTCGTGCATCAGGAAAAGTAATTGCTTTTGCACCAATCGAACGTCAACAGAAAATTGAGTCGCCTGTGGCTGGACGTATTACACAGTGGTTTGTTCGTGAAGGTGCGAAGGTGAAAGCGGGGGATACGCTCGTTGAAATTGTGGATGTTGATCCTGATTTGCTGCCTCGGTTAATGCAGCAACGCGACGCATCAAAACTAAAATTGACGGCAAAAAAAGATGAGTTAAGCGCTTATCAACTACAAATTGATAATTTAATTTCAACACGTGATCTGCAAATTGCCACGGCTCAGTACCGCTTAGACGTAGCACGACAAAGAGCGAATTCGACCCAAGAAACAATCCTTTCCTTGCAAGCCTCACTTGATACAGCTAATTTGCAACTAGAACGTTTAAGTAGGCTTTTAGTAGAGGGGTTAGTATCTAAACGCGATGCTGAAGTGGCTGAGCGCGACAAAATTGTTGCTTTACGAAATTTAAAAAGTCAGCAAGCCGCATTAAAGGGGGCAATTGCAGAGCAATCTGCTGCAGATACAGAGATTGAAAGAATTCGCAGTGACGCGCAAGCGCGTATCAATGCTGCAACTGCGGCGATGAATAAAACACAAAGTGAAGTGGAAGATGCCAAATCAAGTTTAGTAAAAAACGATATCGATTTATCTCGTCAAACCGCGCAAGTGATAAAAGCACCGCGTGATGGTAGTGTACTTAGACTTTTAGAAAACCCACAAGGCGATTTAGTTAGGCAAGGGGATGCCTTATTGATTTTGGTTCCCGACACTGATGTAAAGGCAGTTGAGCTTTGGGTAAATGGTAACGACGTGACATTAATTACGACGGGGCGTCATGCGAGATTGCAGTTTGAAGGTTGGCCAGCACTCCAATTTGCTGGATGGCCTGAAATGGCAGTGGGTACATTTGGTGGAAGTGTGGCTTTTGTGGATGCAACTGACGATGGTAAAGGTAAATTTCGTGTTGTGATTACACCCGATGAAACGAGTCAAGAATGGCCGTCGGAACGTTTTCTACGGCAAGGTGTTCGAGTTGAGGGTTGGATTTTATTAAATCGTGTGACGATGATTTATGAACTTTGGCGACAATTGAATGCGTTTCCCCCTGTTTATACCCCTGAAAAAAATGAAAAATAAAACACGTTATAGAGTCAAAAATAGCTGTTTTTTAATAGCTTCTTTAATGATTACGGGTTGCAGTTATTATTTAAACGGCTCTTCAGTTTCCCCTATTGAAGACAAAGCAAGAGCGCGTTTAATGCTTAACGAAGAGATTGAATTTAACAATTTGACAAAATCACCGCCTGAAACATCTGAAAAAGCCTTGCCAAGATTTAAAGAGCGTGACGTCAACACGATAAAAAAAGTAGATTCTTTGAAAGAATCGAAAGAATCTATTGAACTTACGTTAGCCAATATTCGTGCGTTAGCATTAGAAAATAATTTAGATTTAAAAATTGCTGAAATCGATCCCAAAATTGCTGCAACACAAGTGAGTGAAGAAGAGGCGAAATTTGATGATTTAATTTTTGCAAAAGCTAAATATGGAAGTAAAAACACGCCTTCTCAAAATATGGATGTCGTGAAATTTACACCAACAAGCGAGAGTGGATTACTTAAAAATGAAGTTGATAAACTCACCGCTATTCCTCAATTAACGCAAGTTTTAGAAATGGAAGCCGGAATAGTCATTCCACTGCGCACAGGTGCAAAAGTGACGTTAAGCTCGCCATTTGACGAAAAAAAACAGTTTAAAGGTGTTCCTTCTGCGCAATATCAAAATGCGTTACGTTTTTCCGTGAGTCAACCCTTGTTGCGTGATGGCGGTATTGATACTAATGTGGCAGGAATTCGAATTGCTAAATATGAGCAGCAAATTATTGATATAAAAACACGTTTACAATCTATTCGTGTTTTAGCCAGTATTGAACGTGCATATTGGTCAATCTATATGGCGTGGGGAGAATTAGATGTACGTCGTCAACAATATGAAAATGCGTCTGATAATTTAGCAATGGTCAAAAAAAGAGTCGCAAATGGACTGACCGCAGCGGTTGAAATTAATCGCGCTGAAATCGGTGTCGCAGAACGTCGCGAAAGTCTGATTACCGCTAATACCGCCTTGAAAATTCGTCAGCGCCAATTAAAACTATTACTCAATGATGCGAATTTAAACGTGGATTCTCAGATCCTCATTGTACCTAAAACGTCACCCACTTTATTGCATTTTGATTTTGATAGAAATGAACTGGTGCAAAAAGCCCTTACAGGTCGCTTAGAACTTTTGGAATTAGAATTAAAATTAGCCGCAGATTTGACAAAAATTGATTATTTGAAAAATCAAACTTTGCCTTTATTTATGCTTGATTACCATTATGGCTCGCTGGGGCGTGATACGCAATCGCTTGATAGTGCATTTAGTCAAACATTAGATGGAAATTATTCAGATTGGTCAGTGGGAATGCGAATGGAAATTCCACTATCAAATGAATTGCGTAAATCAAAATTGGAGCGAGCGGTACAAGAACGATTACAACGATTAAGCACGCAGCAACTCAGAGAGCTTACCGTCAAACGTGAGATTTATGACGCGCTAGATACTACAGAACAAAATTGGCAGCGTATTTTAGCCGCAAGACAAAATGTGATTTTAGCCGGTTTAAATTACGATGCGGAATTAAAACAATTTCGTGAAGGTTTGCGAACGATGACAGAAGTATTGGAAACATTAACGCGTTTAGGTGATGCGCAATTACGCGAAATCCGTGCAATTTCAGATTATCAAGTGTCCTTAGTGGATTTGGCTTTCGCAACGGGAACGCTCCTTGGACACAATCATGTAGGATGACTCAATTCAAACCTACAAGTTCTTACTGCTGATAAGATGAGCAAGAGAATCACAGTCTACAAATAGCAATTTTTAAACGTAAACCTCAAAGAATGTGATTGTTTTACATCGTTATACTAGAACCAAAAATGCACACCTATAACCAGTGTTGTATTACCAGCGTTCATGTTTCTTTGTTTAGCATAATTCGCTGTTTTTCCAAATGTATCCTCCCAATCAATACCAATGTAAGGTGCAAATTCTGGTTTGAATTCGTAACGCAGGCGTAAACCTGTTTCGAGTGAACTTAATCCATTGCCTAAATAATGAGATGTGTCATTCTTGCCATAAGCATTTGCTTCAATACGAGGCTGAAGAATGAATCGTTGTGTAATCAGTACATCATATTCTAATTCCAATCGAAAAGCCGTGCGCCCTTGTTCGTTGATATAAGCATTTGCTTCCACATAAATCCAATAAGGCGCATAGCCTTGAACGCCTAACGCTAGCCATTCTCGATTGACACCTAAACCACTATCGTAACGTAATCCTAAATGTGAATCCCAAAAGGGGGTAATTGCATGCGACCACAATAATTCACTACGGGCATTTTGTGATTGTCCATTTTTTACATCCCCTTCCGCTCTAAGCAAAACACGGTCATAGGTTTTACCAAACCAAGCTTGAGCATCATACGTCATGCTAGGACTCGCTGACATATCCGTCATTTCTAATCTATCTGTGATGAGTCCGGCTCGGTAATTATCACTATGTCCAGCATGAAAAGGTAGATCATGCAGTGAATATCCGTCTGAATAGTCATTGGGGCTGCGCACATCTATTGCTTCATTTGCATAGATGTTCATTGAAGTCAGAATCAAAAGCGGAAACAAATATTTCATGAAACGATCACTACACGAAACATGCCCGTGTGCATGTGGTAAAACAGATGACAATGTAACGCCCAATAACCTAATGCATCTGCCGTTACGCGAAAACTCACTCTTTGTGCTGGCTGGACAATTATGGTGTGTTTTCGAACTTGAAATTCGCCATTGGCGTTTTCCAATTCGCTCCACATACCATGCAAATGAATGGGGTGTGTCATCATCGTGTCGTTAACAAAAATAATGCGCACACGTTCATTATAGCGTAGATGAATTGGGGTAGATTCATCAAATTCCAAACCATCAAATGACCAACTATACCGATTCATGTTGCCGGTTAAATGAAGCTCAATTTCACGCTGAGGTGGTCGGCTGTCGAGTGCTCCGCCAAGCGTATATAAATCAGCATACGTTAAAACGCGTCGACCATTATTACGTAAACCAATGCCTTCATCATCTAAGTTAGTGCGAGGGGTATCTACACGCATGTCTACGGAGGCACCAAATTCACTACTCGCATGATTCACCGCTATACTGCTTGCCATATCGCCCATCATATCCATCATGGAAAGCGGTTGTGCTTGATCTAAAAGGGGAATATCGGCTTTCAATCCTTCATGAATAGTTAACATACCGCACGCATAACCGGTTCTATCCATAGATTGCGCAAATAACGTATAGCAATCTTCAATGGGGGTAATGAGCACATCATAGTTTTCAGCCGAGCCTAATCTAAATTCATCTATTTCGACAGGTTCAACTAATTGTCCATCTGCTTGAATGATGGTCATTTTCAAATTAGGAATGCGTACGTCAAAGAAAGTTTGTGCGCCTGCATTTATAAAGCGTAGACGAATTTTTTCCCCTTTTTTAAATAATCCCATCCATGGATTTTTTGGCAATTTTCCGTTTAGTAAATAAGAGTAGGTATAAGCGGTAACGTCGGATAAATCCGTTGGATTCATGCGCATATCACTCCACATATCGTATTTGTTAATTGTTTTGTCCCATCCACTTTCCATTACATCATGCACAAATTCGAGCAGTGTTAATTTGTTAAAATTGTAATAACTGCTTTCTTTCTTTAGGTTATCAAGTACGGTCATTGGATTTTCATCAGTCCAGTCTGATAATACAATCACATAATCTCGGTCAACTTCAATCATGGGCGAATTTGATGGGTTGATAACAATTGCACCATATAACCCCAGTTGTTCTTGCATGTCAGAATGTGAGTGGTACCAGTATGTACCAGATTGAGCTACTTTAAAGCAATAGGTAAAAGTGGTATTAGGTTCAATGCCTAAAAAACTCACACCATGCGCACCGTCCATGCCGTATGGCAAAATTAAACCGTGCCAATGTATGGAGGTTGTTTCTTCCAGTAAATTTGTAACGTGAATTGTGACGGTATCGCCTTCTTGCCAATATAACGTCGGGGCAGGAATACGCCCATTAACCGTAGTGGCTTTACCTATTTTTCCATTGAAATCAATTAGCGTGTTTGCAATAGTTAAGTGAAATTCAGAACCCCTTAATGTTTCTCGATCACTGGAAAAAGCCGTTTTGAAATAGGGAAGAGCGGTTAATAAGGTCAACGATTTTAAAAACTTTCGACGCGAATAGAGTGTATCGGTAGGCATTTGCGAATATATGTTAGGGCGGATATTGAGCTTTAAGATAACTCAAAAAACGCTTTTTTGAATATGGGGTGCAGTGTAACAGAGTTTAGATTCTAACTTTAATTATTGAACTGATGTTACGCAGTCTGAAGTTTTCACAATTGAGCGTAAGCCATTTGAGTTGCGCGAATAAGTAGTTTCGCTCGCAAGGCAAAATGGTTGAGCCGATGTTTAATTTTCAAACATTCCAATTTGAAAAAACCATAAAGTGACATGAAAACGTGATTATTTTGTGTGGTCATGGTGCGAGTAGGTGATTTTGTTAAACCTAAATTTGATTTTAACGACTTGTGATATTCCTCTACTTTCCACCGTTTTTCGTAGATTGTAGCGACTTGTTGTCCGTCACATGTCAAATCACTGCATACCAAATCTAATCTGCCTGTAGAACCGTCTT
>OMIH01000001.1 GCA_900299045.1 Methylococcaceae bacterium | reverse complement strand
GCCATGGAAAATGTTGCTTTAAGCGTTCTGACAGTTCAGCGATTTCTTGCATTGTTTCTGCTAAAAATCAGCATATTTTGCATTATTTTCAGCTAGTTATTTTTTTTGTCATGTACTCAGAAAATAAATAGATAAAACAAGATGTTGCTTTTTTCTTTTCTAAGTATGGTTAACATCAATAAGGTTTTTGATATTTTCAACCGTGCTTTCCGCACCATCTTCGATAGCATAGCGAATGAGTTTTTGAAAAGGGCGCATAAACATTTCAAGTTCAAGTAATTCAAAACGAAAGGTTAGGCGGGTGCTTGTTTTTTCTTTTTCTTTTTCTTCAAGCAGATAACTTTGCCTATAGGGGGCGGTTAGACCTTGGCAAGTGAGTTGAATGTTGGGTTCGTAACGGGTGATTTCAAAGACAGATTCAACATGTTCGCCATTATCTTTGCGAACTTGTTTCGCTTTTGCACCGATAAAAACAGTTTCGGTTTCCGGTTCAAACTCAACGACTTCAACTGCCCATTTGGGATAATTTTCAAAAAAGTGCTCACCAACAAAGTTATATACTTGTTCAATTGGCTTGTCAATTTCAATACTAGCTTCGCCAGTAATGGGATTGGATGAATCAAGTAAAAAGTTAATCTGCATACTATACTCTTCCTAAATTTTATAACTGAGTTAATTTCTCAATTTTATAGTTATAATGACATACTAAAATGAAAGGTAATAATATACTCAATTACTTACAATATTCATATATAATCAGTCATATAAAATTACACCACAGAGTCCTTAATGTTCCGAGTAGTGCTATGACATAGCATTAATTGTATATCCCTACCCACTAATCTAGTAACTTATGGTGTAATAAAAATTGATCAACCCAATAGTTTTTCAACAATTAACTCGCGTAAATTTTCTGGCATTTGAAGTGTTTGTAAATCCCAACCTTCGCGAATTAGGATATCATGCAAACACTTCTCCATAATTTCGTGTGCTTTCACGGAAGCCTCAACAATAAGGTTATGTGTATCAATTGTTCTTTCATCGACTTCTTTTTGACATTGAGCTTGATAATTTAAAAGTAATCGTAAACTTAAAATTTGCTCACTGACTTGACTAGGACAAACACAGGCATAGACTAATCCTTGGTTTTTTATTTTTTCAAGCTGTTCATCTGAATATTGATAATCTAATTTCATATAAATACCATTACTAAGTTATTGAAAATGAAGTTACATTGTAGCACTTTATATCGTTTTCAAAGAAAAACAATTAACTCAATTACCGCCTTAACATCATAACTGACTATATCAATCATTAAAAACTCAGCCGTCTCGCTTGCTGCCTAATATCGATAAGCTGTTCTTTTGATAATTTTCTCAAATTATTTATCATAAAACCCATTCGCGGATGCACTGCAAATTGTGTTTCGTGGCGATCTAGGAAATGCCAGAACAGCGTGGTAAAAGGACAAGCATTTTCCCCAGTGGCTTTTTCTGGATTAAAACGGCAGTGCTGACAGTAATTACTCATTTTTTGAATATATTTACCACTCGCAATATATGGCTTAGATGCCATTAAACCACCATCAGCATACTGACTCATTCCCAGCGTATTGGGCAGTACAACCCAATCAACTGCATCCACATAAACAGCCAAATACCACGCATGAACCTGCATTGGTTTCACTCCATAGAGTTGCGCAAATAAACCTGTCACCATCAACCGCTGTATATGGTGTGCGTAACCATATTGTAAGGTTTGTTTAATGACTTGGCGTAAGCAATTCATTTCAGTGTCACCTGTCCAATAAAATGCTGGCAGATCATGCTGTGCATTCAACGCGTTCCATTCAGTCCATTGCGGCATATTCAACCAATATAAGCCGCGCACATACTCTCTCCAACCCAATATTTGACGGATAAAACCTTCCACGGCAGCAAGTGGAGCGAGGTTTTGCCTGTAACGTTCCTCAGCCTGCTTAATAACATCGAGTGGTGCAAGCAGTTTGAGATTGAGTGAACTGGCAAGCAGTGAATGATTAAGAAATGGTTGGTTTTGCCACATAGCGTCTTGAAAATCCCCAAACTGCGGTAGAGTGTGCTCGAGAAAATGTGCTAAAACTTGCTGAGCCTGTAAGGGCGTCACCGCCCAATCCAAATGATTCAATGAACCTGGGTGAGTAGAGAATCGATTTTTCACCAACTCAATGACGTCCTTGCTAATCTGGTCTTTTTGCAAAGTTAACAATGGTGGCAATACACTAGGACCGCCTTTAGGAAAAGATTTTCGATTATCATGATCATAATTCCATTGACCTCCGCATGGTTGCTTATTATCTACCATAAGAACATGGTAGCGTTTACGCAACTCACGGTACCAAAACTCCATGCGCAATTGTTTACGCTCGCTTGCCCATATTTGAAAATTTTGTGGGGTAGATAAAAAGTGGTTGTCATCCAATTGGTTGAACACAATACCGTAGCGTTGACAGGTAGCTGTAATTTCTTCCCATACGCGATAATCTCCGGAATGAACCATGCGCACCTCATGAGGTTGCATAATCTGCAAGCAATCACCTAATGCTTGCCCCAATGATTGAAAATTATGTTGTTCTAGTTTTAGATAATATAGTGGATAGGCTTGTAAGACGAGTTCTGCAGCAAAATGACGCATAGCGCTTAAAAATAGTGCGATTCGCTGTTTATGTGACCAAACATGGGTAGATTCAACATGCACCTCAGCCATCCACAATAGGTCTTGCTGGCGATCGAAATCATTGAAAATAATTGAATCGAGATTCAGTTGATCGCCAAGGATAATACATAATCTACGCATGAATGGTCTCTTTGTTGCGGTTACGACGACAATGCTCTGAACAGTACTTCACTTCATCCCAGCATGCTACCCATTTTTTACGCCATGTAAATGGGCGTTGGCAGACTAAACATATTTTTGCGGAAGATTGCGTTTTTGATGTGTCATAGACCTATTAGCTAATTACGGAGGGTTGATATAGCGTTGGGCAAATTCTCCAATAGGGTCGTATTCACGCTGTTGCTTAACAATATTAAAGTGTCTTCGTCCGCGTGGATCAGTACCAACCCCCGCTAAGTATTGCCAATTACCCCAATTACAGGCAGGATCGTAATCAATTAGTTGTTCTTCAAACCAAGCCGCACCAAAACGCCAATCTATGCCTAGTTCATTAATCAAATAACTAGCAACAATTTGTCGACCACGATTGGATATCCAACCCGTTGTTTTTAATTGGCGCATAAAAGCATTTACAAAAAGCGTATCAGTATTACCCTCACGCCAAGCGACAAAGGTGTTGGAGTCAAAGGTAAGTGACGGATCTTGATTGCGAATGCCGTGCAATTTGTACATTTTACTGTTATAACGAACCTGTAACCATTGAAAATATTCTCGCCACAACAACTCAAAATATAGCCAATAAGTGGACGTATTTACACCATATTGGTCTTCATAGACATGCAGTTCTGCCATGATTTGACGCACTGATAGACAACCTTGTGCTAACCATGGTGAAAATTTTGAAGAAAACTCCCAACCATCTAATCCGTTACGAGTTTGTTTATATTGACTCACATATTGCGTCTCATGTAAGTAATACTGTAATTGACGCAATCCTGAGGTTTCACCCCCTTTGAAAGTGAGCGCATAGGGTGATAGTGTTGGCAGATTGAGTCTTGGTAACACATCACTGTTACAGATAATAGCAGGTGGTAATTTTAGTGGACGAGTGGCTGGAAACAAAAGAACAATGCTTTCTACGCGTTCCCGAAAAGGTGTAAAGCTATCTGGTAACGCCTCGACCTCAAAAGGCAATTGCGCAGCGGTAAAAAGCATGAAACTATCGCCTATTACCCACTCTTGCTGGTAATGTACTTTCTGTAGATGCACAACGGCATGACGTTCATATGTTGCTGGAACGTAGTTTAAGCCAATTATCTGTATATTGTGCGCCGCAATCAATTCAGAAATAATCTTTTCGGGACGTCCAACACGTATGATTAGTGTTTGCCCCAGTCGCTCTAGTTGCTGCTGTAAATCATAGAGCGACTCACAAATGAATTGCCAGCGGATTGCACCAAGAGGCTTGCTTTGGTAAATGGTTGGGTAAAACCAAGCAGAATCTACAACATAAACGCATAATAACCGATGCGACTCCGCCACAACTTTAAGCAAGGCTGCGTTATCGTGTAAGCGTAAATCATGACGAAACCAAAATAACGCATTCATAGCATCATTCCTTAAGGGGCAAAGCAAACCCCCGTATAATCAAATAACTGCCCCGAATCTTCTAAGGTTAAGTGTTGCATTACATCAATTAAATGACTAGCCGTAAATTCAGGTGTTTGTAAATAATTGGGCGATACATGGTGTTTAAAAGGTTCAGATAATGGTGTATCAGTTGTACCTGGTTGCAAACCAACTACAATGGTTGGTCTTTTCATACGCTTGAGCTCAATAGCAAAGTTCTTAATCAGCATATTTAGTGCCGCTTTGCTAGCGCGGTAAGAATGCCACCCCCCAATTTGGTTGTCACTGATACTGCCAACACGTGCAGATAAAATACCAATAGTAGTTAAATGACTCGGGTTAATCTTAGCTAGCAATTGTTTCACTAATAATGTTGGACCAATCGCATTGACTGTGAAGGCATGTAGTAGATGATCAGCCTCTAAATTGCGCCATGTTTTTTCAGGATATAAGATGTCACTATGTAACCATCCCGTAGCTATAAATATCCAATCGATATTTACGTTGCCAGGCAGAAGTTCTAAAGCATCACAAACGCTGACAGCATCGGTGATATCGAACATAATATCTTGTGTAGGTACAGTTAATGGCAGCAATTTAGACGTATTTCGAGCTAAACGAATCAGCGTAATAGAGGGGAATTGCTCTACTAAATGTAGACAAATCGCTTGCCCAATGCCTCCAGAAGCTCCTGCAACCAAAACGCATTCAGGCGGCGGGGTATTGCACAGACGCTGTAGTATGGATTGAGTCATTACACACCTCAAATTTGGATATAACAATAAAATAAGGATTGTTTGGTATAGCCAGCGTTATTTTAGCTATATTAGGTCGTTTTTCACATCAAAAAGTCAACTAAAGACGCATAATGGAGGCTGGTCAAAAACATTACATGATCATCCTTCTGATTTGGAGTTAGTTAACTATCTCTAAAGATACAAAATTCGCATAAAATTACCTTATAACGCCAAGAATTTTGACGTTGACACCCATTAAATACACAATTCAGACTGTTCAGGTAAGATTTCAACCCAATCGCTACTGTGTGCACTCATCCTACAAAGTCAACATTTCACCTAACCGCAATTGTTGCGATCATTTAGAATAATTACAAACTATTTTTCTTGGTTATTATTTTTATGTGATTGATTTTCATATCAATAATATTTTCATATTAAAATACTATTGTTGCTAGAGTTTTTAATATATCACAATTTGATATTATAACCTACGGAGATAGTAGGAAATTTAGTGCCGCTTCAAACTATGAAAGTCTCCCTCATAACGTTCATAATTAAGAGAAACGGCACTAAAACATCTTGAATTCATTTATTTAGGAAAAGCCATGATGTCATCAATGCTAAAATTAGTCATCATTGGTGGGGGATACGCAGGACTATCGGCATTGATTACTGCCAGAAAACTCTCTCCTCATGCTCACATAACACTGATTGATCCACGCCCACATCATCTATTAATCACTCGATTACATGAAACTGTCCGTCGACCGCTAGACGCTATTCAAATTTCTTTTCATGTTTTAGCTAAACGATTCAATTTTATCCATAAACAATCCTTTATTGAATTTGATCAAGACCTATTAGCTGTTTGGAATAAACAGAAATATTTACAGGTAGAGGATGAAATAGTTGCCTTTGATTATTTATTAATTGCTACTGGAACAATACCTTCTCATGCGAATAGTCCGTTCGGTGTTTATGATTTAAATACGTTAAGCCAGAAAAATTGTGCGGACATTTTACAAAAAGTAATTCTAGGTAATAACTTAGAAGAGCCTGTTATTAATGTCATCGGTGCGGGTCCTACTGGTATTCAATTTTCATTTGAAATTTCCCATGTTCTGCTGCAATGTCACAAAAAATTTAGACTTAATTTAATTGATAGTCATGAAAAATTATTGGATAACTTTCCTGATGAAATGGCTAAATATGTTGAACAGCGATTTGCTAACATGCCCGTTTCCGTCCTTAGAAATCAGTATTATAAAGACATTCAAAACAATCAAATTATATTAAAAAATAAGCGGACTGGCGAAGAATCCATGTTGGCATCCGACTTAACCTTAATGTTCATAGGAAATAAACCCAAATTTACACTGCATGCTAACCTTTCAGGACAGGTACTAAATAATAAGGTTTGTTTAAACTATATTTTTACAGCAGGAGATTGTTCGTATTTTGAGGGAATCGGATCAAATTTGATGACGTCTCAATCCGCTATACGCAAGGGAAAAGCAGTTGCAAAAAATATTTTATTGAAAGCCGGTGTTTTGAAATTTTGTCTTCCTTATATGCACCAAGATATAGGATACATCTTAAGCTTGGGACCAAACGATGCAGTAGGATGGATTGGAAATAAAAATATTTTTGTCAACGGCTTACCCGCTTTTGTAGCCAAAGAAGCTATAGAAGCCAAATATGATTGGTGGCTTTTAGGTGTTGATAGTTATTTTTAATATCGGATGTGACGCTACGCAGTCTAAATGATACAGATAGCTAACTCCAATACATAATCGCGCTTGGTTAGTTTTTTCTTGACGGTACCTTGTTTATGATGATAATCTACTACTGCAGTCAGTTATTTTTACTTTATGAATCAAAATTTTAATAATGTTCAGGAGAAGATAATGTACGCAATCAATCAAAAACATGCTCTAAAATCTATCGCTATTTTAGGTTTTTTAACAGTAGCCCACACCAGTCCAGTTATGGCAAATGAACATGAATCGGACTGTGCTAAACACATTCAAGACAAAATCGCTTGGGACAGTAACGGTCATACTCAATGGGAACAGACCAATATTAATAGGCTGTGTCAAGGCACAGCAAAACCTAAAGAACCAGGAGAATGTTTCAATAAAGTCATGAATGGTCACGTCAAGTGGGGAGCGGGTGATAAATGGAAATGGGAAAATGCAATAAAATTGTGTGCTGGAACTAGCGATTCTGAGCAGACAATCACTTGCTTCCAAAACCGTATTCATGCGGGTACTGCTTGGGAAGAAGCTATACTACAGTGCCAACTAAAAGCATCTTCAAATAAAAACGGCAATACTGTCAAGATGGACTAGAATCTATCCTACTCACACGAACCAATTTAAGTATTTATAAAATCTGAGAGTATTGTATGAAAAAAATAGCTCTAGGTATATCCGCTTTACTTTTAAGTACCAATATCGCATTCGCGTTAGACAACAATATTTTTAAAGATCATTCAAGTGTTGCTCTTGACCACGCTAAAAATGCTGCCGCGGCTGGAACTGCTGCCGACGTCGTTCATCATGCAGGCACGGCGTTGGAACATACTTTAACTGCCTCTATAGCTGCAAAAGGAGTTGCTAAGAATCATTTAAATGCTGGAGCCGAAGAACTCCAAAAAGCAATAGATCAAGGTAATTTAGGAAAGTTCAACTCAGCCGTGTCTTATTCACAAGCTGCTGTAGGACACATTTCAGCAGCCAACTCAATTAACGAAAGCGGTCATTAAATATACTTCATTATTTAAGCTAATGCGGTCTATTCATAGCATTAGCTTTTTAATGGAGCGTGGTGGCACTGCAGTGTCGTTGTGGTGTTTGAGTTCCTGCTATCACATTAGATAAAGCAGGCTATTATTGGATATGTCAAATCGCATTGACGTTTATCCGACATTCCGCACCCCTTATGTAATATATTGATAAATAAAGATTAAATTTTAGAATAATTCATACCAAAAAAATTTAGTCATTAAAAATCAGCATATTGAAAACAGGGGTGCTGAATGTCGGGTTCATGATCTCAACGTTCTTTTTTGTATTCTCATTCTTTTTTACTGAATTACTGATCCGTCAACAGAAAACAGGACAGAAAAGTTAAGCTACATTTCGAAAAGATTCGAAGTTAGCAGGCGAGATT